>NZ_JBYKYF010000187.1:0-6084 GCF_057736855.1 Sporomusa sp. | reverse complement strand
TTTGATGCCCTCAATGACGTCCGCAACCTGGAAACCTCCATGCGTGCCGCCAAAGAATCCGGAGCTCATGTACAAGGTGCATTTGTATACACCATAAGTCCTTACCATAGTAATGAATCGTTCATTAAAGTAGCCAAAGATCTGGTAAGTCTTGGCAGTGATTCCATCTGTATTAAAGATATGGCTGGTCTGTTAGCTCCTTTTAAAGCCTATGAACTGGTAAAAGCATTAAAGGCCGAAATTAATGTACCCATACACCTACATACTCACTATACAAGTGGCATGGCTTCTATGACTTACTTAAAGGCGGTTGAAGCAGGTGTTGATATTATTGACACTGCGCTTTCACCTTTCGCTATGGCTTCTTCGCAACCGGCTACCGAAGCCATGATTGCTGCCTTTGAAGGACATGAGCGGGATACCGGACTTAGCAAAGAAAAGCTTTTCCCCATTGCCGATTAACCTCAATACCAATATTGAAATTGATACCAAGGTACTGTCTTTCCAAATTCCCGGTGGTATGCTTTCCAATCTCTTAAATCAAATGAAAGAACAGGGTATGGCAGACAAATTCCCTGAGCTTATTGAGGAAATGCCCAAAGTGCGGGCTGAACTTGGTTATCCGCCGCTGGTTACACCAACAAGCCAGATTGTAGGTTCCATGTCAGCCTTCAATGTAATGTTGGGCCGCTATAAAATAGTACCGCGTGAAGTTAAAGATCTGGCCCGCGGTAAATATGGCCGTACTCCGGCGCCCATTGACCCTGAGTTTTTAAAATCACTTATTGGTGATGAAGAAATTATTACCCACCGTCCGGCTGACGACATTGAACCGCAATTGCCTGCCCTGCGTCAGGAATTGGCTGAAAAAGGATATCCGAATGCATCTACCGAAGATGTATTGTCTTACGCCTTATTTCCTGAGGTCGCACTTAGATTTTTTGAAAACAACCGGTAAAAAAACGTTTCTTGTTTTAAGCTGGTAATACAAATAATGGGTCTGAAGTAAAAATAAGCAAGTCCGTACCACATTTGCGTGATACGGACTATTTTTATGATTGTAAACCATCAAATTAAAAGCTGAGTTGTTACACAGCCCTTATTTTACTATTTTTCAAAACAAGACTTTCCGATAAACTCGCGCAAAATAGAGTTATGCGGAACTTCATCATCTTCCACAGAAGCAAAATATTCCAAAAAGTTAAGTAACCGCCGTGCTTCAGAGTATTCAGGATGTTCCCTAGTAATTTTGTTCAGTAACGGTTCCGCGTACTTTTTCAGCACCGCCAATTCATAAATAAGTGCCGAATTAAACATTACATCGGCTTCTTCCTGGAACGGGAAAATATTACGTTCCTCACCACGCCGTACTGACGGCCACATTCTTAGTGTCATCAATGCGTCATGAGAACGAAACTGACTGTCACGAACAATCCGGCGTATCAGACGAGCATCAGTCGTAGGTATACGATTGTGGCTATCGATTGACAACTGCGTCAAGGCACTAATATATATTTTAATTTTGCAATGGCGGGGAACTGAACTTGTCAACCGTTCGTTAAGTCCATGTATACCTTCGATAATCAGTGGTTGGTTTTTGCTTACCTTTATGCGGTGACCACGATATTCCCGTTTTCCGGTCTTAAAGTTATAGGTAGGCATTTCCACTTCTTCTCCGGCCAAAATTCTAGCCAAATGGGAATTAAATAAGGGTAAATCGATGGCTTCAATGGATTCAAAATCATACTCGCCATTTTCGTCCAGCGGCGTTTTTTCTCTGTCAACAAAATAATCATCCAAGGAAAGCGGTACCGGCCACATCCCGTTAACTCGTAATTGGATATTCAGCCGTTGGGCAAAAGTGGTTTTTCCCGATGAAGAAGGACCTGCTACCAAAATAACCCGTACTTCGTCACGGTGCGAAGCGACGAAATCGGCTATCTGGGCGATCTTTTTTTCATGCAAGGCTTCTGCCACTCGTATAACATCTTTGATTTCTCCGTTAGCGATGCATTCATTTAAGTTGGCTACATAGGCACACCGCAAAATATTTCCCCATTGTGCGGCTTCTTTAAAGACTTTGAATAATTTTGGATTCTCAACAAATGGAGGCAGCACGTTCGGATTATCCTTCTCCGGAAGCCGTAAAATAATTCCCGGCGGATAATGTTTAAGTTCAAATACTTTTACATAACCAGTGGAAGGCACCATATTGCCATAAAGATAGTCATATACTTGACCACAATAATAAATACTTACATTTTCTCTTTCAAATTTCTCAAGCAAACTGACTTTTTCCCACTGCCCTGCCGCCTTAAACATTTCAATGGCTTCTGCCTTGGGTAATACTTTCCGGACAATTGGCCGGTCTTCCTCGATGATTTGCCGCATATGCTTTTCCAGTTTCTCGACATCTTCAGGCATAAGATCGCGCCCATGATGCAGCTCACAATACAGTCCTTTGCTCAATGAATGTTCTACTGTAACTTCACAGCCTGGAAATAGTTCTTGAGCAGCAGCAATCATGACCAAAGTAACGCTTCGCTGATACACTTTCATCCCCGCATCACTACTGAGATCAAGGAAATCCACCGCACAGTCTTGTTCCAATACATTCTGCAAATCCCTTATCTCATTATTTACTTTTGCGGCTACCACCGGTGTAGTATACCTATGAGCAGCATCCCGACTAATTTCCAGTAACGTAACACCTTTATCATACTCAGCAGTACGTCCATTGGAAAATGTTATCGTAATTTTTTGCGACATGTACAAGGCCCCCTATCAGCAATTAACTTTCTCAAAACTCTTCCTATATCATACTAATTCAACTATACACCGCAATTATCCTTCAAGAATAATCAGTTAACTCTGAAAACATGGTTTACGCTAACAGGGGCTATGGGGAGCAATTCACTTTTAGCTGGCACTTCATTATACTTTACGCTAATCACATGACAAACACTTGCAACCAGCACTCTGATACTGGAGAAACTCACCCAACGACAAAGCAGCCCTCACTGTTTGCCTACCTTTCTCTAAAATCAAAAAATGATTACCCAATGCTTTAGCCTCCGAAAGGTCGTGGGTGACAAGTATAAAGGGAATATTCCAGATACTATGAATCTTCTTCAGCTCTGCTTGTAATTCCAATCGGGTATCGCTATCAAGCGCCGACAAGGGTTCATCCAATAATAAAATCGCCGGTTCTGCCATTAACACCCTAGCCAAAGCCACTCGCTGCTTCTCGCCGCCTGACAAATTGTCAATATACCGTGATGTCAAATGTTCGATTCGCAGTAATCCCAACAGCCTTTCATAAAGCGCCCGAGAATTACTGTCATGTTTTTTAACACCATACCAGATATTACGCTTAACATCCATATGCGGAAATAGGGCAAATTCCTGAAACATATACCCCACACGCCGTAATTGCGGCGGCATAAATATGTTTTCCTTTGAAGAAAAGAAAATCCGATGGTTATGTCGAATTTCTCCTTCATCAGGTTTTATCAGACCGGCGATTGCCCGCAGTATGGTTGTCTTTCCAGCGCCGGAAGGACCAAATAACACCAAAATATCATTTGCAACAGTAAACTCTATAGCTAACGTAAAATCAGATAATTTCTTCTTCATCGTAACCTGCAGCATTTAGAACAACCCCCCTACGGACGTTTTCCCTCCTCGCTTTTTTGACCAAACATTGAGAGCCAAGATAAGGAAAAAGGTTAACCCGCTAATCAATAATACATAGGTTCCAGCCAACGTCAAATTATTGGACTCGGCCGCAAAATAAATGGCTAGTGGAATGGTCTGTGTTTTGCCGGGAATGTTGCCAGCCACCATAATGGTAGCGCCAAACTCTCCCAAAGACCGGGCAAAGGACAGTACCAGCCCGGCGACCAAACCTGGCCAAGCCAGCGGCAGGGTAACTGTCCAAAATACCCGCCACTCACTGGATCCCAACGTCCGAGCCGCATCCTCAAGAGTACGATCCACCCCCTGAAAAGCGGCTTTAGTGCTTTGATACATTAACGGAAAGGACACTACCGTTGCAGCCAGTATAGCCGCATAGGGAGTAAATATAATCTGGGTATGAAAAGCATCAGAAAGAAAACGTCCAATCGGCCCTTGCTTGCCAATTAAAATCAGCAGCACAAAGCCGGTTACCACTGGTGGCAATACCAATGGCAAGGCGAATAATGCTTCCAATACACTTTTACCGGGAAACTCAAAGCTTCGCATACCATAAGCAGCAGCCACACCAAAGACAAATACAAATAGTAATGACACAAGAGCAACTTTGACCGACAAAATGACTGGCTGCCATTCAATGCTCATAATTCCACCTGCTTCACTAGGTTACTTCCTATTTTCCCATAACAAAGCCATGTTTTTCAAATACAGCTTTGCTGTCAGCACAAAACAAATACTCCACAAAAGCTTCTGCTGCTTTCTGCTGTTTAGTGCCAGTGGTAATAGCAATCGGATAGACGATGGGTTGATGGCTGCCTTCGGGAGCAATGGCGGCAATTTTCACTTTATCACTGGAAACTGCATCGGTTTTATACACAATACCTGCCTCAACATTGCCGGTTTCCGTGTACGCCAGTGCGGTGCGCACATCTTTGGCATATACTAGCCGGTCTTTTATTTTGTCCCATAACCCAAGTTTTTCCAATACCTGTTGAGCATATTGGCCAGCAGGTACGGTGGCTGTTTCACCCAGTGCAATCTTTTGCACTGCGTCCTGCGCCAGATCTTCATATTTGGTTATGTTTAGTTTCGAGTCTTTGGGTACAACAACAACCAATTGATTTTCAACTAAGTTTTTGCGTGTGGCTTTATTGATGAGATTTTTTTCTTCTAATTCATTCATCTGCTTGGGAGCAGCAGAAATAAAAATATCTGCTGGTGCACCCTCCTGCTCGATTTGTTTCTGAAGGGCACCAGATGCCCCAAGGTTAAAAGCAAGTGTAACATTCGGGTTCTTCGCTTGATAATGGGTCTGAATTTCCATTAAAGCCTCTTTAAGACTCACAGCCGCCGATACATTAAGTTCTACCGGCTGTTCCTTTTCAGCCGTCGGCTGCGTTTGTTTTTGTCCACCACAACCAACCAAACTAAAAATAGCGACAACTGCCAAAACCAAAATAACCATCCATCTTGTACGCATTTTTTTCATCGTTCTCCTCCCCCCTTAGATTCACTCTATCCGGCATGTAAAACTAGCGGACAGCTCTCTTCCCCTTTTTAACCAAATATAACAAAACAACACTGAACTAAACTCAATAAAATTGTTAAGCAAAGAGGTAATTTAATCAATTAATCGAGGGTTACAGCCGTAAAATAAGTAGAATAATTATCTTTAAACCAAATATAAACTAACAAAAACAAACATAACCTTTATGGAGTTATTATATTATTTGTTGTATGATATTGGCAATAGCTTACTAAACAATTAGTACAACTAGTTTATAGAGGTGAATACCATGAATAACAAAACTTCCTACACTCCGACAGAAGTTGCTGATATTCTTAAAATATCTCGCTTCACCGTCTATGAAATGATTAAACGCGGCGATCTGGCAGCCTATCGCATAGGTCGTAAAGTCCGGGTGGAAGCATCTGACCTGGAAGCTTATATTCAAGCATCAAAACAGCACTCCCCTTCCTTCCATACAGCCTCTGTCAGCCCTCCGGCCACTGTCCCCGTTACCGAACCGGACAGTTTTATCATCTGCGGCCAAGACATTATTCTGGATATATTGGCACGTCATCTAGAAAAAGCTCTTCCGCACATTCGTTGTTTGCGAAATTACGCCGGCAGCATCGACGGGTTATTAGCCCTTTACCATGGAACTGCCAATGTCGTTACTGCCCATTTGTGGGATAGTGACACCGACACATACAATTTGCCCTATGTACGCCGGTTTTTGCCTGGTCATCGGACCCTGGTCTATAACCTTGTATTTCGCAATACTGGGTTCTATGTTGCTAAAGGCAATCCGAAAAATATCCGCGAGTGGCACGATTTAGCACGGCCAGACGTAACACTGGTTAACCGGGAACGTGGTTCCGGTG
>NZ_JBYKYF010000186.1:0-6087 GCF_057736855.1 Sporomusa sp. | reverse complement strand
GAACGTAAATATTACCAGGAATTAAAGTTATCTTAAATTTTTCTCAGTTTTGAGTATCCATTAACTTGACATAGTATCACTTTACAAACTCTGTGGAGCAACTATACATAGTTATCCAATATTGGCAAACTATGTATAAGATTCTATGTTATAACTTTGCTATCCTGCTTCATACAAAATGTACCCGCACTTGCGGTACCAAACTGAATCGGTATATTTACTACTGTGAGTGGTAGTTACCTGACAAAAACACCTTTAGTCGCTATTTTAATAATGACTAAAGGTGTTTTATGTTGTTCTAAGAAGGTTTCCTAGAACCTCGGGTCATACATTTGTCTTTCGTTAGTCTGTGATACATTTGATAGTTATTTAATTTACAATTGGGACAAGGATCATTGACAAACTGTACCTGACCGAGAGTATAGGGGCATTTGGGGCAGGGTGGGTTTAATAAATCACTTAATTTCATTTCTACCTCCTGTTAACGTAATACATTCTTTATCGCTTTAAAATATCCCGAAGCTCATTACGCCTTGCAATATCGCCACCATTTGCCTCTAGTTCTTTTAGCTCTTCTTCTAAAACCTGTCGAGCAATATCATTCACATCAGGTATTTTGCCATTATTTGCTGCTGCCGCTTTAACAATATCCCCGAAAACACCTGCTAATTCATCCGCCGCCCCTTTTGCACCACTAACCGCTGCCTTCAAATTAGCAAAAGCTGTCTTGAATTCACCATGAGTAGCATCATTTGACGAATTGTTAACAGATTTTATGTTAGCTCCTGTTGGATTGATTAATCCGGTTAATGGCCTTCCGCTTCTGTATGCCGTAGAAAAAGCCGACATGGCCATGTATACTGCACTTGTTCCTATGGCATTAGCACAATAATTTTGCGCGCGATCTGCTGCTATACCGAGTTTCCCTGCTTCCATTATGGCATCCATATTGGCACCAAAGAATACAAACTCCCATCCATACTTTTGCTTTTGGTGTTCTATCAATGTTTTAATACGATCCGCCGAATACTCACGGCTTGCATTTTCCAGTCCGTCGGTAATAATAACAAATAGTACTTTTTCTGCGCGGCAAATTTCGGCAGTATGTTTCTGCGCTGCATGTATTTTATGGATTGTTTTGCCTAACGCATCAAGCAGCGCGGTAGTGCCTCGAACTGTATAATCCTTGTCAGTCAGCGGCGCAACCGCCCTTATGTCAAGCCTATCGTGGAGTAATTCGTATTGATCATCGAACAATACAGTTGTCACGAGAGCTTCACCTTCCACTGCCTGCTGTTCTTTTAGCATAGCGTTGAACCCACCTATGGTATCACTTTCCAGACCTCCCATCGAGCCACTCCTGTCGATGATAAATACCAGTTCAGTTAAGCCTTTTTTCATGTGAAATCCCCCTCGCAATGTATTATGTTAAAATTTATAAGCGATTTAGCGTGATATACGCTTAACATTCACAAAAAAATCCCCTGTTTGATATAATACTGGGCCGATTAGGCCTTTTGCTTGCATTATATCAAACAGGGGAGGACGGATATTGTCCATGTAAAAAGTATTTATTATGATACTTCCTTTGCTTTCTCCCTTAAAGGGATTACTTCATTGTCCACAGTTATATACTAGCACCAAAGAGCCTTTATTCTACGATAAGGGACTTTTCTTTTCACTGTCAAAATTGTGGATGTAGTTCATATTTTGATGGCAGGTTCTCTTTTTCCCTTCTATTCTTCTTGGTAACGTCTCATTTCGATGAGTTGTTATCTACAGACAAGGTCTTACCTAATTTGTTTATCGCATGCTTTTCGATTCTACTAACATAGCTGCGAGAAATCCCTAAAATTTTAGCAATATCTCGCTGAGTTTTTCGACAGCCGTCAGGTATCCCGAATCGCATTTCCAGCACCCATTTTTCGCGGGCTGTCAATCGCCGAATTTCTCGGCTTAATCGTTCTTGCTCACATAGACTTTCGACTGCTTCTCCCACAACATCCGGGGCGGTTCCGAGAACATCGATTAATGTTATTTCGTTTCCTTCTTTATCGACCCCAATCGGATCGTACAAACTAACCTCACTTCGTATGCGCCGGGTACTTCGTAAATGCATAAGTATTTCATTCTCAATACATCTTGCGGCATAAGTAGCCAGCCTGATCTTTTTGGCAGGATCAAAGGTGTTAATAGCTTTAATAAGGCCTATCGTGCCAATGGAAATAAGATCATCAACATCTTCGCCAGTGTTATCAAATTTCTTTACAATATGAGCTACCAATCTCAGATTGCGTTCAATTAATACATTACGGGCTTCTTCCTCCCCATTCTTTAACCGCTGCAGATAAATCCGTTCATCTTTCTCCGACAACGGCAAAGGGAAGGTGTTATTTGCAATGTACGAGACCAGCAGGGTGATGCCTTTGATTACCGAAGCTGCTAAAACCGTAATAAATGTTAGAGCCATGCAGTCATTCACCCCCCGAAAAATCTGTCGCTTAAATTCTATGGAATAGACAAGATAAATGTGCCTGGTCAATAAAAAAATTTATATGCCACTTGCGCTAGTAATCCGAAGTGGCATATAATCCAGGTAAGAACTTTATACGGTTTGAAAGGATCGTGGTTTCGCTTGGAACGTTATATTGCTGATATTGGTGTATTCTTTGCTGGTACGCTGGTAGTACTTTACATGATGTGGGACAAATTGTTTCCGGAGGAATAATCATAACAGCCAATCACTAATGAAAAGATTAAGGCTTATGTCAAGTCCTTTAGGACGCCGATTGTGCTTTCTATGGCACAATCGGCACTAGCGCCATCCAGGCAAGTTAGACAGCAGCCTTAATCGTACTTACATCAATATGATCCTGGTAAGCTAAAAGAAAGGGCGAGACAGCTTCGCTGACGAGCTGACAGTAAATACTTTCTGTCATATCTCGTTAGCAGGGCAATCTCGCCTTTGGGTTTTACTTATACACGCTAAAACAAGTTCACTTAGCCATAGAGCGAGTGCAGGCCGGCATAGCTTCAACATATATAGTATTAACGGCTTCGGTAAGCACTTCACTAATGACTTTACTTATTTTCATGACCTTCGACAGCGGTGTGCTCTGCAGATCAAGATAACCTATCTGGCTTTGCGCATTCACAACCCCGATTATGGATATATCACCAACAGTAGGCAGCCGATTACCTACCGCAATGCCTGCAGCCAATCCGCCTTGCCAAACTTCAATATTGCCAACTTCATGATTTTTTCCAAGACAAGCGTCAATTGCAATAATAATCGGATGATGAAATCGCTGTTTGATAATATTTAGTGTTTCGATAAAATTACCAGCGTGAACAGGCTGTTCTAATGTACCATATACATGGCAATCAGTGTATTCTGCCAAGTGGGTTCCAATTAATGGTCCCAAAGAATCTCCGGTATAGCGATCAGAGCCAATGCACAACACCACCAACGGCCGTAATTTTATCCCTTCCTGACACTTTAAGAGCATAAGTATGTGATTATATAATTTTTCCCGGCTATCGGCATCATCCAGATTAACGGTTAGCTTATTCAGAACATGTTTTACCATTATCCCTCTCCTTTTAGCTGTCCTTATTAATCTGTATGCCCACCCGCTCTAGTTTATGTTTAATATTCGTTAACTGATAAGTGGCAACTCCTGATACTCAGGTAAAGTTACCGCCTGAGCGAGTGCCTGAGTAACAAATGCGACATGCTCTTTTAAATCAACACCCATAGCAGCAGCACTTGACATAATCGTTTCGCGGTTTACCGCACGAGCAAAAGCCTTGTCTTTCATTTTCTTCATAACCGATTTTACTTCTAAATTCGCTAAACTTTTATCAGGACGCACCAAGGCACAGGCAATGATAAAACCTGTCAGTTCATCTACTGCCAGAAGTGTTTTTTGTAATAACGTACGCTCTGGCTGCCAGTCACGAGCATGGGATTCCACATCAGTAATAAATTGACTGTCATACCCAGCTGCAGAAAGTATTTCCCTAGCATGATTAGGATGATCAGCGGGAAACTTTTCAAATTCAATATCATGAAGCAAACCGACAGCTCCCCAGTATTCAACATCTTCACCAAATTTTGCCGCATAGGCTCGCATCGCAATTTCTACCGCGAGGCAATGGCGTAACAGGACCTCACTTTGTACATGCTGACGTAAAAGTTGCCAAACCTGTTGTCTGTTGTATTCCATATTGTAATCCTCCTAAATTATGTATAATAGTAATTTAATCCGATTATATCAAATTTGCTAGAAAAATTACAAGTTAGATACCTGGCTTTGTGAGCCCGTCTGATGCCAAAGCTGGCAAATACGGCGGAAAATAGCCGTTGCCAAGTAACATAAGATAGCAGTAATAATAATTGAACCACCTGGTGCAATATCCAAATAGAATGCTGCCGTCAAACCGCAACTCACCGACACTACAGCCAAAACAATGGCCCATACCAGTGTAGTCTTAAAGCCTTTTCCCAATAATTCCGCAGCCGCTACTGGCACGATCATTAAAGCACTCACCATAAGAATTCCGACCACCATCATTCCGGTAACCACAGTAATGGCGGTAACGATACTTAATGCCATATTGACCACATTGGTTCGTATACCAGCAACTTTAGCCACTTCCTCATCAAATGAAACTAGTACAAGTTTGTTGAAATTACTAAGAACAAATCCTAAAACAATAATACCGCACCCTATAATCACCATAACGTCCTGCCAGGACACCGTAAGTATGCTGCCAAACAGAAATCCTAGTAAACTGGCACTGGGTATTCGGGTTATAGTACTAAATATTATCGCTAACGCAATGCCTGAATAGAAAAAAATAGCCAACGCGGTATCTGCCATTTGTGTACGGTGGCGGCGTACCAGTTCAATGCCAATAGCCCCGGCAATGGTTAAGGTAAAGGCCCCTAGAGCCGGATAAATACCGGCCAGATAACCGCCTGTTACTCCGGCAAAAGCAATATGCCCCAGGCCGTCACCAATAAGCGACTGCCGGCGTACTACAATAAACATTCCCAAAACCGGACAAATGACAGCCGTTATAAACCCGGCTAAAAATGCCCGTACCATAAAATCGTATTGCAACATTTCCAAAATAAAATCCCCCACTTTTCCAATTAGCCTGTGAAGCCGGAATAGTACCATAAATGCCGCATAGAGGCATGAGTGGATTGAAATTGTTCACTGTCACCAAAGAAACACAGACTCCGATTTATGCACGCTACTTTGCTGGCAAAATGGGTGGCGTTCTCAATATCATGGGAAACCATAACAATGGTAATTCCCAGTGCACTATTAAGTTGGCTCAATAGTTCATAAATTCTCGCGCTTGCAGCATAGTCGATGCCGCTTGTTGGTTCATCTAATAGTAATAATTGCGGGTTACCAGCCAGCGCCCGCGCTACCATGACCCGCTGCTGCTGACCGCCGGATAATTCGCCAATCCGACGGTCTTTTAGCTTATCTGCCCCAACTAATTCCAGCATATGTCTGACAATATGCCGCGATTCTTTACCACTAAGCGACCTTGGGTGATTCACTAGCCCCAATGCCACAATCTCCTCGACTGTAGCCGGAAAAGCCGCCGTATTCTGAGCATAGTACTGGGGTACATAGCCGATCATTCCCCGTCTGGCAGCAGTACGCACTGTCTCACCATTGATCAAAACTTGACCAGTTGAAGGTTCTAGCAAACCGGCCATAATTTTCAGCAGTGTACTTTTCCCAGCCCCATTTGGACCGACCGCTACTACAAATTCACCACTTGTTACAGTAAAAGTGATGTTAGTAAGCACTTGTTCGGTATTATAACCGAAAGTAATATTGTGTAAGTTGATTTCAGCCATAACATTACTCCTCAGGAAAGATTACATTGCCGACATACGCCAAACAACTCTAAGTTGTGACGCACTAATTCGTATCCATGTGTTTGTAACACGAGCATTAATTGGGGATCTATCGGACAATATTCAATACATTGCGTTTGCCCGCACTTTACACACACAATATGATGATGGTGGCTAGTATCCACCAATTCATATCT
>NZ_JBYKYF010000185.1:0-6107 GCF_057736855.1 Sporomusa sp. | reverse complement strand
CCAGCAGCATACCGTTTTCATCAAAGATAAAACAGGTATTATAAATCTTCCCGGCTTCATCACGTTCCGGAATGGAACCACCGACCAGAATAATTTTGTGTTCTTTCGCACATTCAGCCAACATAGCAATCGTTGGACTGTCCGGATAGCTTTCAGCATACTCGGGAAACAATTCCGACTGATAGGGGCAGTTAAACATCTCCGGCAGTATGACTAAACGGCTACCGCCGGCTGCTGCTTCACCAATCATCCGTCGGGCTTTATCAATATTAGCCTGCTTGTCAGATACAACCCCCTGCTGACAAATTCCGACTGTAAATGTTGACATTGTGACTCCCCCTTATTTGTAAACGATTGAATTTTTATCCAACTACTTGTTGGAATTTAAAGGATTCAGTATATACACTGTCGAATAATGCTCTAGCTAAAATACTAGAAGGATATTGCGTCACTATGCAAAAGCTTTCCATTAAACATGTAAAACCTGGAATGGTACTTGCCCGCAACATTTTCAGCACTGACGGCATATTGCTATTAAGCGCTGGAACGGTTTTAACCCGCATGCAAATTGAACGCCTGCGGCAATTTGACCTTCCCTGTGTATATATTAAAAATCCTCTTACAGACCATCTCATCGACATAGACATTCCTGAAGTCGTTCGTGAAGAAACACGGGTGCAAGCTGTTCAAATCGTACAAAAGGCGTTCCAAAACCTCGCAGTCAATCAAACACTGGAAGCACAACCATTTAAAGATCTGACTGATTTCCTTATAAGTGAAATCATCGAACACCGCGATGCCATGGTACACCTGACCGATATTCGCACCAGTGATGGGTATACGTTCGGTCATTCTGTCAATGTTTGCGTTTTATCTACCCTGACCGGCATACGGTTAGGATATAACCGGCTTCAGCTCAAAGAATTAGCACTGGGTGCTTTACTCCATGATGTTGGCAAAACGCTTATTCCGAAAGAAATCTTACTAAAACCTGGCCCATTGACAGCAAGTGAACGCATGACTATGGAACAGCATCCTGCCCTCGGTTTTGATATTCTCCGCCGTCAGAGAGACATCCCCTTACTATCAGCCCATGTTGCCTTTCAACACCACGAAAAGTTTAACGGTACAGGGTACTGCCGGAAACTGAAAAGCCGTGAGATTCACGAATATGCCAGAATTGTCGCCATTGCTGATGTATATGATGCCATTACTTCTGACCGTCCTTATAAAGAGGGCTCTTTACCCCACGAAGCCTATGAAATCATACTGTCACTGGCCAACATCCATTTTGACCCGATCATTTTGCGAACCTTTTTTAATCAGATTGCCATTTATCCGGTAGGCAGTATTGTCAAATTAACCACTGGGGAAATTGCCGTAGTAACCAAAGTCATTCCCGGACTGCAAACCCGCCCGACCATAAAAGTTATTTTTGACGCCAATGGCTACAAATTGGAAAACGGACCTGAAATTGACTTGACGAAGCATCTGACTACATTTATCAATAAAGTATATAACCAGGATGAAATAGCAGCTATGTCAATTAGTGATATTTACCTCGATACGTATTTCCGCCAGGCCCAGTAGCTCTAACACAGGGGCTGTATCAAGCTTGGCGCTTTGTGTGTTCTCTAGCAGTCCCCAATCACCATACTCTGTCTCAAATAAAAAGTAACACTGAAGACGTTTATAGTGTTATCTCACCAAAAGCTCGCCCAGATGGAAGGGTAACTGTCCTAACTGTTGTTTTATCGCAGGAATACTATCAGCAAAACAATCAGCTGCTTCGTTATCGTTAAATTTCACTTTTACATCCAAGTTCTGTCCGTCATAAAGACGAAAAGCCGTTTCTACCGTCCCAATGTTTTCGGTTTCCAGACAAATCCTTAGCCAGATCTCATGCACTTGCTGGCCAGGATTTTTTTTGTTGTCTTCTTTTTGATAATAGACATGAATATGCGCCGGGTAAACGGATTGTCCATCACCAAAATACAGAGGTACTGTAAATGACAATATACTGTGGCTAAGTTGACGTTCTGCCAAGACTCCACTCGTTTTGGCCATATTGGTCATAGTCTCAGCCAATTGCCGCAGCGCTTTCGCAGCGAATTTTATGTCTTCCTGGTTTTTGTTACGCCAGGCATTAATTACTTCCGCCAGCACCTGCTGCCCGCCAACTGCCGTTTGTAAAGCAAAACGTCCTTCCGGCTTAAAAAGACCGACAGCCTCTTCCAACATGCGGGCAAGCATAGTCATTTTCTCGGCTAACGGCTGCGGTGATTTCAGCAGTGTCGCCAATGGCTCTGGCATGTGGGTAGTTACCGACTTAGTTGACTCTGCCTGTCGTAACATGGTTTGAATGTATTCTTTGATGACTGCCGGCATGCTTTTCATGATTTCCGGTCGGTCGGCAAGCAACCGGGTAAGCACTGCCGCTGCTTCCTGTTCTGACGTCCTGCCAGAGCGAACTGCCGCTGGTTGTTGCTCCGGTGTACCGCCAGAGCGAACCGCCACTGGTTGTCGTTCCGGTGTATCACCAGAGCGAACTGGCACACCAGGTGCAGCCTGCTGCTTACTAGCCGTATTGTCGCGTCTATCTGAAACCAGCAATCCGCCAGCTTGCTGCTTGCTTTCTGTCGCCATATGGTTTGGTTTTTGTAAATGTAATGGTCTATTTTCCGTCTCCCCATGCTTTGATTGCGACAGGTCTGGGTTCTCAGCCATTCGTAAGGCCGACTGTGACGCATCTGGCGTTTCCTTCCTTACTCCGGCTGGCACCGGCGCATCTGCCGCTTCTTTCATTACCCCTGCCGGCTGTGATGACGTACCTTGGGGCATAACAGGCTGCCGACCAGCTTCAGGGGCTACTGCCCCCTGTTGGTTGCCAGTCAGTTGACTTGACGGCTGCATTGCTGACGACTGTTGCTGACTGGTAGGAACTTGTTTAAGTAAGGAAGTTGTCGCCTGCTGCACGGCTTTATTATCTGTCTGCTTTACAGCCATTGCCAACTCTTTCAGCATCTTAATGGCAGTTTTAAGTTCTTCCGGCTTACTATTACGCAAAGTAGTAAAAAATTCAGCCGTCACTTGCTGTTTGCCGGCTGGGTTTCCCTGAGATAGCTCACCAGCCTTTGTATCTGCTCCGGCTGCTTCTTCCAGCAAAGCCGCTAGTAAACTAAGCTTCTCGCCTGCCGACCTAGAGGAGGTCAGCAAAGCCGCCAATCCCGCTGGCAAAGACGTTTGCATCGCCTGAGTCTGATTGAGGATTTTTTGTACCAGTTCCTTTAGCTCAGGCGGCAATTTACTCATAAGCGCGGTTCTGGTGGCAATGGTTTGTGCAAGTTGATTCAATTCGCTGCTTGCCAAACTTTCTAAAGCCACCTGTACCGCTTGGCTGGCAGTCGCTGTCTGCTCCCCTGTACTTTGCCGGCTATGAACAGATTCACGCGTCATAGTCTGATCGGTTGTTTCCAAATGGATCGGAGCTACTGCTGTCACATTACCAGCAGCATGAATATTATTAATACTCATGGGTGCCACCTCATTCACGGCTAGCCGTACTTAATATTACGTATCTATAGTATTATCGTACGAAAACTCGCAAACTTCAATTAACAATTACAACTTATTTATTTTAAATCGCAAACCATAAAAACGCTATATCCGATACTATGAACTCCTAGAACAGGCTGCTGTTATGGTAGTTACATTTAAATTAACATAACACCAATTCTTGGATAAATACATACACTATACTAAAAACTGCGAGGGAGGAAACACAATGCCACGTTTTCTATCCGGACGCTGTTCCAGGCACTTGCCGGTATTTCAGCTAGTTCCCGGGCAGTCGCTAACTGCAGGTTATTTTTTACTCCAGGTTGAACCTGCTATTCGCCATGGGTTAAACGAACTGTCATCCAGCAGCGCACGCCATTCCATGACCGAAGTGGCGTTAATGAGTTATCTACTAGGCATGGGATTTGATTTCCGTACAGCAAAAGCCATTGTGGAGTCCTGGGAAACCGATGAAAGTTTGTTAGCACAAGGATTATTAACCACCGAAGCATAAAAATAAAGAATGAGATTGCCACATTACGCGCAATGACACATGGACGAAAGCTTATCTTTCATCCATGTCATTATGTATGTTAGTGTGGCAATCTCTGTTACTGGGATATATAAGCTGTTCAAAGGCGTTTAGCCTTATTACCAAAACATAGTAAATGTAAATCACTTGCCGTATGATCTAGGTATGCGTTGCAGCGTAAACAGTTGATCCTTTGAGCAAGGTATCGGCGGCATTAATCAATGACTGTAACTAATTTGCCAAACAGGTCTTTATGGGCTTGGATTTTCTGCTCGCCGCCCATGACGCACAAATAATTTGCTTTCATAATATCATCCACCAGATTGGCTAGGTTCCTGATATCTTCCTGAGTTGTTGCCAATACTTCTTCCCGCTCTTGCTGTAAATCAGCCTGACTGATATTGCGGATATAGGCTGTATCGGCGCGTTCTCCCTTCATTTGCGGCGTTAGAGGAGTATCCATGCCGCTTATCGTTCCGATAATATATTTGGTCATTTCGCGTTTGCTGATTTTATCGGCAGTAAAGTTACGCAGGTATTGTGCGGTCTCGTCATACACTTTAATGGTTTCAGCCAAGTTGGGATCGCGGTATGAACAAAATACCACATTGCCACTTCGGTCAAACTGGGCAAATGCACCATAAGCACCACCCTGTACTCGAATACGGTTCCAGAGATAATCATAGCGCAAAATAGTTTCCAGCACCTTCATGCTGCCATGATAATTATATCCCAGACGGCGGAAGTTCGCACCCTTAGCTACATACTGCACTTTGCCTGAAGTCATAAGCGCCTCGTTCGCAGCCTGAAGATCAAAAGTATATGTTACCGGGTTGTACGGCCTGGTTCCCAGTTTGTCAATCAGCACCGGAAAACTTTGCGCAAATTTTTTATAGTCTTCGGCTTCACAAGTGACTCCTGCCAGCAGATTATCCCGATTAAATACCGTCTTAGCCACTACCGACAGCGTATGGCCAATCTCGTCGATGTTGTTGTCAAGATCAGCTTCTAAAGCAGCAATAAATTTGTAATAAGTAAGCTGTCCATTTTCATTGAATTTAGCTACAGGGGATACATAGGATAACAGTCGATTGGCTACTACCTGCTGGCCGCGCCTGAAAATGGCTGTATCCCACATGGCCTTAACCTCACGGATAAGTTCTTTCAGCCGTCCAGTATCAGTAAATAGACTGCCGCCAGTTATGTCGCCAATCAGGCTAAACATTTCCGGTAATTTGCTGACAAGTGCTTTAGCCTTTACGCGAAACATTGGCGTATAATTCTCATAATCAGTTGCCGATGGGTAGGCAAGCACATCATAGTTGAAACCGCCTGTATGAATGTTGATTTCTTTGGCCAAGTCAGCATAGGAATATGTCTCGGTATCCACCTTACCCAAAATATCAGCAAGCAAGAATAGATAGGGCAGCTCAGCTTCGGGTACCGCACCAGCAGCAAAATATAAATTAACATAAGCAATTTTGTTGGTGAATATTGGATGCAGTAACACAGTTACATCTTGTTCGGTATGCTGTTCTGTTACTAGTTCTTCCGCTTTGGGGTCAATATCTTTTAATTCCAGGAGCGGAATAAGTTCCAGTTTTTCTGGGGCATCAGGCGTTTCCTGACGTTCTTTGAGCACCTTGGTCTGGTGAACAAGCTGTTCAAGCTCAGATTCACTCAGACTCGCTTTGTAGGCAGCCAGTTTTTCATTAAGCTCGGCTGCATGTTTTGACCCGATCTCGCTATTGGGCTGCAAGGCTACCAGCGCCTGGTGAGGATTGTCTAGCAGGCAGCTTTTGATCAACTTCTCAAAATAGCCATGTTTATATTCCTGCTTAATTTTATCCAATACTGGTTCATATGCGAGGTGCATAAGCGGGTCCTGATCATACAGCCAGCTATCCAGGCATTTCATATTGTAGACCAGACCTTTAGGACGGTTGCCGTAATTCGCTTCCCGCAAGTGGAATTCAAAGATATTTACCGAAGACTCCACTAATTTCTTGTCTAGACC
>NZ_JBYKYF010000184.1:0-6123 GCF_057736855.1 Sporomusa sp. | reverse complement strand
CACATAAAAGAAGCTCTCAAGCCTTTACTTTCCAGACTTGAGAGCATTTTCCTTGTACACCTTATATTTTATCTATAACATTGCAGTCTTTTGACTTATACTTTGAAGTTCTTGATAGCACTTTGCAATTCTTCAGCCATCCTCGCCAATGCCTGGCTAGATACTGCTAATTCCTCCATCGCAGCTAATTGCTCTTCGGTAGCTTTCGAAACAGTTTGCGCATGACTAGCGGCTTCTTTGCTAATACAATCGATATCCCTTACTGAGACAACGATTTGCTCACTGCCTGTAGCCATCTGCTCAATGGCTGCAGATATTTCTTTGATTTGTAGTGAAAATTCATTGATGAGCGCTACAATTTCCTTGAACGCTTTACCAGCCGTATTTACTACATCAGCTCCGACATTAACCTCTTGGGTTCCAGCATTCATAGCAACAACAACGCTGTCAGTTTCTGTCTGAATTTCCGAAATCAGGCTGGCTATTTGTTTAGCAGCCTTTTGCGATTGCTCAGCCAACATGCGCACTTCCTCAGCAACAACCGCAAAACCTCTGCCCTGTTCGCCTGCACGCGCGGCCTCAATAGCGGCATTTAGCGCCAGCATATTGGTCTGACCTGCAATTCCTGAAATAGTATCAACAATCTGCCCAATCTCTTTTGAGCGCTCGCTAAGCTTTGTAACTACTTTTGCCGTTTGGGCGACTGAGGTTTCAATATTTCTCATCTGATGTATGGCATCACTTACTGCTTTGTCCCCTTCGCTTGCCACACTCGTTGCTTTGTTCGCTACACCCAACATTGCACTTGAATTCGCAGCTATTTGCTGAATACCTGCAGACAGCCGTTCAATGACAGAAACTGTTTTCTCAATCGAACTTACCTGTACTTCGGCCCCACGGGCTACATCATTAATCGATGAAACCACATGTTTGTTCGCTTGAGTCAGATGTTCGGCGTTAGCAGTAAGTTCTTCGGCCGCGGCAGCTACCTGATCAGATGTATGCGCCACTTGACCTGTAAGAGTTCCTACTAGTGATCGAAGCTTAGAAACCATATATTCAAGCGCTTGTCCCAGCTTTCCAAATTCGTCTTTGCGCGTTGCAGCATTAACTTTATGCGTAAAATCTCCTTGGGCAATAGCTTCCGCATCGGCAATTAACGATTGTAAAGGAATTGTAATTTGACGGCAAATCAGAAGGATAAATAAAATCGAAGCTGCCCCGCTACACAGTGCTAAGTATAAACCCATCTTTGCCTTTTGCTCAAGACCATTCAGGCTTGAATCCATTTCCTCTTCTGCCTCATGACGGATATCATCAGTATATTTACTTAGTTTCTCGGACATTTCATCAAAGGCTGGCATTAACTTATTGCCCTCACTGGGACCGGATTCGATATATTTAGTGGCCATTAATTTGCCTAACTCATAGTAATTATCGAATGCCTGTTCATATTCTTGTAGAAAACTCTGCTTATCTGGACGAAGTTCTTGTAGTTGTAATAAGTCCTTTTTAAACTTTTTTGCATTTTCCTCCGCATTGGCAAAACCGTCATCTTTCCCATCTTGGGCACGAGTTGCGCTAATATCAGAAAGAAACTGTTGCACTTGTACAATTGATAACTCCATATCTTTGGTTAATGAGACGATAGAGTAAGAACGCTCTCTCACCATTTTACCGGTAGTCATTACCTGATAAATAAGAATTGAGTTCATAACTACCATGATAAATACGATAATACCAACCATATATAATTTAGCTTTGCAAGATTTCACTGTTTTCCCTCCGAAAATCCTAAAGTAAGTTTATGTTCGTTATACTATACGTGTTGCTAGAAAACGGAGCTATTCACACTCCAAAAGTAAAATCAAATAAATCAACCCTTTATATTAGGAAACAGAAAGAATCGTCTCCGTGTTTCCCCAGTCCCTCTATATATCAAACTCCTACTAGCTCATGTGAATTAGCAGGAGTTTGATATATATTGTGCTGTTACATGATACGAGATTCTAAACTACCCTTGTCAGCCCGCAACCTTGTTGCAACAAAAACAAGCATATCATCTAAGTATCCTAACTCCAACTACTCCAAATCTCCGGACAATACCCAATTGTAGCTTTAGCACCGTTGCGTACTATCGGTGTTCGTAGCAACAAGGGATGCTTTAGCAGCATTTCTTCCACATCATGCACAAGATATTTCAGATTACGTTTTTCGTATTCTTTGCCTGTTTTGTCAATCAGATTTTCCAGACCGCCGACGGCAACCTTGACTTTATCCAGTTCGCCCTTACTTAACCCGCGCACATTCAGGTCAACAAATTGAAACGGTATCCTCCGCTCCTTGAAGTAGCGTTCGGCCTTCCTGGTCTCCTGACATTTTTTAGTGCCAAATATCTGTATATTCATCGCCAATATAAAACTACTCCTTTACTGGTTACTTAACTCCTCTACCAATTCATTAAGATATGTCCAGCGGTCAATAAGTTCATTAAGCCGCAAGTCCAGTTCCTGCTGTTTGACTGTTAATTCCTGCAGCAGTTCATAGTTACTGCCTGCCGTATTGATAGCCGCATTTACTGCAGCCAGTTCCTGTTCAACCCCGGCAATGATGTCTTCAATTTGTTCATATTCCCGCTGTTCTTTAAAAGAAAGTTTGCGCGGCCGTTCTTTGGGCTTTTCCGAAATCACCAGTTTCTTCTCGGGTGCGCTTTTGTTTTTTTCAGCACCAGTAGTTGGCATTTCGATTGCACTGATGCGATGTTGGTAATCGGTATAATTACCTGGATACTGCTTAATAACACCCTGGCCTTCAAACGCAAAAATCTTGTCAGCAAGCCTGTCCAGAAAATATCGGTCATGCGATACTGTGATAACCGCACCAGGGAAATCCTCCAGATAATCTTCCAAAATACTTAATGTCTGGATATCCAAATCATTGGTGGGTTCATCCAGCAGCAGCACATTGGGCGCACTCATGAGTATTCTCAATAAAAACAAACGGCGCTTTTCCCCGCCAGACAATTTGGCAATTGGTGTCCACTGCAAATGTGGCGGAAACAGAAAGCGTTCAAGCAACTGGGCGGCGCTAATTGTGCCACCATCTGCAGTCTGCAAAAAGTGGGCCTCTTCTTTGATATATTCAATAACCCGCAAGTCTTGATTCATTTCACTGCTTTCCTGGGAAAAGTAACCGATTTTCACAGTTTGTCCGACTTCTACCCGACCTTTGTCCGGTGTCAGGCGCCCGGCAATGATATTGAGCAAAGTGGATTTGCCGCTGCCATTCGGCCCGACAATACCTATCCTTTCATTTTTAAGGACAATGTAGCTAAAGTCATTAATGAGCACACGATTTTCAAATGTTTTACTGATCTGCTCCAGTTCAATGATCTTACGGCCTAACCGGCTGGCACCAACCGTTATCTCTAGCTGGCTGCGACTGATTTCCGGCGTTTGGGCACTGAGCTGTTCAAACCGCTCAATTCTCGCTTTTTGTTTAGTGCTGCGTGCCTTTGCTCCCCGCCGTATCCAGGCTAGTTCATTACGCAAAATATTTTGCCGTTTGCGCTCACTGGCTTCCTGCTGTTCTTCCCTTTCGGCTTTACGTTCCAAGAAATTGCTATAATTGCCGGTATATGTATATAACTTACCAATATCCAGTTCAATAATCCGGTTGGCTACCCGGTCTAAAAAATACCTGTCATGGGTAACCATAAGCAAAGCACCTTTACGTTTAGCCAAATAGTCTTCCAGCCAAACCACCGTTTCGTTATCAATATGGTTGGTAGGCTCATCCAGAATTAATACATCAGCAGGATGAATCAAGGCACTGGCTAACGCTACCCGTTTGCGCTGGCCGCCGGACAGGGTGCTGACAATAGCAGAAAAGTCAGTAATCCCCAGTTTGGTAAGAATTGTTTTAGCATCACTCTCAAGCTGCCAAGCATGTTGGGCATCCATCTGTTGAGACAGGCTGATAAGGCGCTTCTGACATACAGGGTCGTCCGGATGCTTTTCGATAGCCAGCAAAGCCTGCTCATACTCTCTTAATACTTTCATGATCGGCGAATGGCCTTTAAATACTTGCTCTAATACCGTTGCTTTGTCATCAAAGACAGGATTCTGGGGCAAATATTCTACCTGTACACTGTTGCCCACCGTGATTTTGCCGGAATCGGAAATATCCACACCGGCAATTACTTTTAAAAATGTGGATTTACCTGTACCATTAACGCCAATCAAACCAATTTTATCGCCTTCATCAATACCGAAAGTCACATTAGCGAACAGTATCCGATCACCATAACTTTTGCTTATGTTTTCGATTGATAATAAGTTCATACCCTTTTTCCTTTTGGTTGATTTTCCTTTATTCTAGCATAATTATAAGGTTTATTGAAGAAAAGCTCTTTACTTTTCTGGAAAATAGTAGTATATTATTTATTCACTGTGCATAGCCAATCTATGGCTTGTACAAACTGAAATCACGGCATACTATATACTCTATGAACAGAAAGGTGTTTTTTCATGTCGATAACCTTTTCGGCTTTAGGCATTCGTCCTGAGCTGACACAATTTTTAAAAACCACAGGAATTACCCAACCTACCCCAGTGCAAGATAAGGCAATCCCGCTACTGTTAGCAGGTAAAGACGTTATTGCTCAAGCGCAAACAGGTACCGGCAAAACGCTGGCTTTTTTACTTCCTATTTTGGAAAAAATAAAAATTTCGGCCCCCCATGTACAAGCCTTGATTATCACGCCGACGCGTGAATTAGCACAGCAAATCACAGTCGAAGCCACCAAACTGGCCAATATTTTAGGCATTCATGTCGTCTCCGTATATGGCGGTAAAGATTTGGATGAACAAGTCCGTAAATTAAAAAGCCAGCCGCATATCGTTGTCGGCACTCCAGGTCGCCTGCTTGATCATGTCAGGCGCAAAACGTTGAACCTCTCCGGTGTTACTCGCCTAGTGCTGGATGAAGCCGACCAAATGCTCCATATGGGTTTTCTGGAAGAAGTAGAAGAGCTTATAAAACTGACTTCCGCCAAACGTCAGACTATGCTGTTCTCAGCAACCATACCGCCGAAAGTACGGGCCCTTGCTGCCCAGTATATGAACAAACCAGTTGACATTCGCATCCAAACAGAAAATGTAACCTTAGATGTAATCAAACAAATTATAGTTGAATTGCCTGAGTCTGACAAGCTTGACAAACTCTGCAGCATGATTGATGAATATCAACCTTATCTGGCCATTGTATTTTGCCATACCAAAGACCGGGCCAAAGCCGTTAATACCGCCCTCATTCAACGCGGCTATCTATCAGATGAACTGCATGGTGACTTGTCACAAGCCAAGCGCACGCAAGTATTGCGCCGATTCAGCGAAGCTAAGCTGCAAATCCTTGTTGCCACAGACATTGCCGCCAGAGGCCTAGATATTGAAGGAGTTACCCATGTTTTCAGTTATGATATCCCGCGTGATCCGGAAACCTATATCCACCGCATCGGCCGAACCGGACGTGCCGGACAAACCGGGACGGCCATCACTTTCATAAGTCCTGGCGAACATATGTATCTGCGTCTGATTGAGCAAGGTATCAAATCCTCAATCGAAAAATATAAAGCGAATGGACAAACAGTAATAAAAAATGCCAAAAAGGCCACTAACCCACCCACTAAAAAGGCTATTGATAAACCGTCAACGGCTATCAGGACTACGAATAAAAAAAACATCCATGGCGGCAATAATCTTCGTAGCCGCCGCAAAGCTAAATCAGCCCAAGACAACATAGCCGCCAGCGGCAAGCGGAAAATATCCAAGGGCAAGGCGTGATCAGCCTTGCCCTGATTCCTGGCGAGCCGGTATATCTGGCTTACCATTTTTATCATTAAAAGACGCCCGACAAGCCGGGTAGCGTGAACAGCCCCAAAACTTACCATGTTTGCCATTTCTAAGCTGCAGTACTCCTTTGCGGCAGCGCGGGCAGTGATAGTCACCCTTGAGCGGAATATGAGCACTCTTGGCCTTGACGCAAAGACTGGCCGCAAATCGCGCCTGCTGATTTAAAAAAGCATCCAGACTGGCATTACCTTCTGCCATTTGTTGGAGAACA
>NZ_JBYKYF010000183.1:0-6133 GCF_057736855.1 Sporomusa sp. | reverse complement strand
ATTGCTTATGCTGATCCATAAAAGCAATAAAAACATTGTGAATACTATCTTGGTGCAAATGACGAAATTCTTCAATCTGGCGTGCAGAAAAACCCAGTTTTGTTAACGCATCTTCCTGTAACTTTCCCTCTAAAATTACTGGTATTAAAATGCTGTTAGGACTGACGCTTAGATTGACCTGCTTAGGTGTCAGCGGCAGATGCTCTGCCTTTTTTAATACACTTACCCTGCCATGCGGCTCTAAAACAGCAAGCTCAACTGTGGTTATATCAAATACATCTCTTTCCCGCAAAAGTTGCAATAAAGTCTCGACAGGCATATGTACTCTTCGTAGGTTTTTCTTAATAATCTGTCCGTTCTCTACCAAAATAAGGGGTTTAAAATTCAGTCTATGATTTAATGGTCGTATTTTAATACTAAGCCAACCAAATAGCAATTGCAGGCCACCAAGCGCAAGAAGTGCAATAAGCGAACTAACAAGTTCTGTCTGATGGTCAACAATCAGCGATCCGGCTACCGCACCAATGGTAAGCGAAGTTATAAAGTCAAATGAACTAAATTCCCCTAACTGACGCCGGCCAATCGCCAGCATAATAATAAACAGAACCCCCATACCTGCAACTACCCGAAACAGGGTAATGCCCAAGGTTTCCATCACAGCCCTCCATTGCACAGCTACAACCAACTACGCAATATTTAGGCTTAGTGTAACCCAACTCCAACTGTTTTAATCCCCAAAACAAATACCAATAGCTCGGCCTGCTTGCAGGAGTTCATTATCTGCAGTGATATTATTGGCCTTGCCGGCAATGTCGGCAATTGGTATCCGAATAATTTGGTCTTTTTGCAAGGCCACCATATTGCCGAATGCACCGTCCAGTATACATGTAACAGCAGCCACCCCATAACGGGTAGACAGTATCCGATCAAAAGCCGTAGGTGTACCGCCACGCTGCACATGCCCCAGCACCGTACAACGCGATTCTATACCTGTAAGCTGCTCGATGGTCCTCGCTAATTTTTCGCCAGCCCCTCCTAAGCGGATTTTCTCATGACTGCCTTCAACAATTCGCGATACCGATATTTCTCCGCCCTGAGGATAAGCCCCCTCTGCAATAACAATTAAACTGAATTGGCGGCCATTTTGTTGGCGTTCCTTAATTTTCGCAATAACCGAATCAATACGAAACGGTATCTCCGGAACTAAAATGCAATCCGCACCGCCAGCCATACCGGCATGCAATGCGATCCAACCAGCATAACGCCCCATGACTTCTAGAATCATGACCCGATGGTGAGATTCGGCCGTAGTATGTAAACGGTCCAATGCCTCTGCAGCAACACTAACCGCAGTATCAAAGCCGAAGGTTCTTTCTGTACCCGGTATATCATTATCAATAGTTTTTGGAACAGCAACTACTGGCAACCCCAGTTGATAAAACTGTGCAGCAATTTTAAGGCTGCCATCACCACCAATAACGACAAGGGCATCAATCCCTGCCTGTCTTATATTTGCCAATGCTTGCCCAGACATATCTTCATAGGTAATTTGGCCAGCTTTGATTACAGGATAATGAAACGGATTATCACGGTTAGTGGTTCCTAATATCGTACCGCCACGCGGCAAAATTCCAGCAACACTGTCATTTGTCATTTCAACCAATTGGTTGTTCACCATACCGCCGAACCCGTTTTTTATCCCCCACACTTTAAGGCCGTGCCCCAGAGCAGTCCGCACGACAGCTCTGATAACAGCATTCAGACCAGGCGCATCCCCACCACCTGTAAGTACACCAATTGTTTTTACCTGATTAGCGTCAGCCATTCAACCACCCCATCTATATTATAACCACAAAGACCATAAACAAAAAATGACACCGCCTGGTGTCATTTTTGTTGCTCCATTACTCCTCATAATTATCACTGTAGCTGGCCAATTCTGTAGATGAAAGTTCTTTATTATTAATCCCAGTAAGACCTTTATATACACCACGAATATCGCTATCTTCACCGCGATTCTCCAGATAACGTTCCAATTTACGTTTTACCCGTTGCAGTGCATTATCTATCGATTTAACATGGCGTTCCAGTTCGACGGCAATTTCCTGGTACGATTTGCCATCAAGGTAAGACATAAGTACCTTCCATTCAAGATCACTTAAAATCTCGCCCATTTTTTCTTCGATATCAACAAATTCTTCACGACTGATAACCAATTCTTCAGGATCAGTCACTTTAGAACCAGACAGCACATCCAGAAGCGTACGGTCAGAATCCTCATCATAAATCGGTTTATTCAGAGATACATAGGAGTTCAACGGAATATGCTTTTGCCTGGTAGCTGTTTTAATAGCTGTAATAATTTGCCGAGTTACACATAACTCAGCAAATGCTCTAAAGGATGAGAGCTTATCATTGCGAAAGTCCCGAATAGCTTTGTATAAGCCAATCATACCTTCTTGAATGATATCTTCTCGCTCAGCGCCGATTAAAAAATATGACCTGGCTTTAGCCCGCACAAAGTTGCGATATTTATTAATCAAATACTCCAGAGCGACCGTGTTGTCATTATCTTTGGCGTCAAATACTATTTCTTCATCAGTTAAGTTGTCAAAACAACTATACAGATCGCGTTGAGTATTAACCCGCAACGCATCGCCCCCACCAGTGTTATTTTGCTGTCTAAAACGGTCATATCGTTTTTGCGCTCAATGACCATTTATACACATAGAAAAAATAAAAGTGCACTAAATAATTTTAGTGCCATGCCATATTGGTACATGTCTTAACATATTAAATTATACTTGCTAAACCAAAGTTAGTCAAGCCCATCACGCCGCATAGCATCAAGGCGTTTTAAGATATCTTTTCCCAGACGGCTGCTAAGTTCATGACGATCCCGAGCCAGTACCTTCCGGGAAATTTCGGTACTAATTTGACGTTTAACAATAGTAATATCATTTTTTAGTTCACGGGCAGAGATCCTAAAAGCGCCTGCACCTAAAACAAACATTTGCTCGGCTCCGTCAGAAGTGACAACATAGATACGCTCACCCTGACGCGCGAGATAATATACCATTTTCTCAATACAACTGTCAGCCGTTTCGCCTTCTTTGGTATAAATGACTTCCATATCACCCGTTCGGCTCTGGGTTATACTCTTCCCGGGTGCCAGATGTGCATCAAATACAACTATAGTCCTAAAACCCTTGTAGGCTCCGTATTCGCTAAGCATGTCCACAAGTTTGTCACGAGCATATTCTAAATTTTCCTTGTCAATAAGCTCTGGCCAAGCATTAATGACATTATAACCATCCACAATTAACAAATCCATCAAATACAATTCTCCAATCTATTGCGTGCTGGCGGCTTCCGGTTGTTTTTCCAACCGTCCTGCGGGCGCAAGCGGCTTTGAAGACTGCTGTGTCTCAGACTGCACTGGTTTAGGCTCTGGCCCAAATCGTACTATAGTATTATCAGGAGCGTACTTATCGCGAGATAATATCTCACGTTTCAGTTCTTTGCCAGCATTATCGCGAATAATTCGCGTAACAGTTACTTCATAACCTGGCTTGCCAGGTTTTTCGATTTTACTTTGTCCTGGCGCTAAGGTTGGGTCAGGTTTTTTTACAATCGCGGGTTCAATCACTTGTTGCTGAGTTACCATAATCTCAATATGTTTATCTAGTGCTTTTTGGCCAAAAATACCTACATGCAATTCATTACCAATAGTTTCAGCCATAATCATAATCGGACCCAAACTATTGTTAACAAATTTAAAATCAATTGCATCATAAACAACAGTAGCATCCCGTCCCAGCGGAACATAGCTAAGTGGTTTAGAATGATTAGTGCGTTCGATAACCTTAAGCCCGGTCAGAAGTACCGCATTATATAACGTAGAAGAAACCTGACATACCCCACCGCCGATTCCAGGCACAAACTCACCGTTAATAATCTCCATGGCTTCTTTAAAACCTTGCGATTTCTCCCTTGGGCCCACCGTGTCATTGTAGGAAAAGATTTGCCCAGGGTAAAGTATTTTGCCATTAATTTTCTGAGCTGACAACTTAACGTTAGCCGTTCTGTTAGTATCCTCGGGGTTAAATTTAGTAGTATATACAGCAATTAATTCCTTAATACCGTTTTGCGATAACTCATTCGCAGTAATTTGTGGATACACTGGCTTAACTGGCAACACAATGGTGCTGCTATCAACCTGGTTAAGAGCGGCCACCACTTTTTCTTTTAATGTAGTTATGTCAAGCTCGCGTCCTTCTTCCTCTGGCACGATACCACCTGTCCTAAGACTTAAGGTCGCATTACGTGGTGAGCGATTAACGGTTTCCTGCAGATGTTCTATAATGCTATCTAATTTACTCTCATTATACTTGATTGCTAAGGGAATAGACCAGCCCTCATTCTTCGCAACACGGATTTTTTTTAATCTGTCCCATACTGATCCTTCGCGTCCAAATTGCCATACGGCATCAGCCGTTGCATCCACATCAATAACATAATCTATATTTTCCGGCTCAATTCGAAACGTAGTAGTTTCATACATCAAGAGAATCGGTTTGAGCATCCCACCTTGCTGCCAAGTTGCGATCAATTGTGCGACCTCATCCCGGGTTCTACCACCAAGTTCAACTTTTGCTACCTGAACTCCAGTATATACTGTTTGGGCAAACAGCGGCCGGACCAGCCAACAAGCGGCTGCCCCTAAGGCAATTACTGCCACTGCTAACATCACGCCCACCCAGCGTTTCATTTTTCTTTCATCTCCCTTTGTCTAAGTACTTCGTAAAGCAACAGTGAACAGGCTACTGAAGCATTCAGCGAAGAGATTTTTCCCTTCATAGGTATCCTGACGACAAAATCACAGGCTTCTTTGGTTAACCGTCCCATCCCTTGCCCTTCACTGCCGACAACAATAACAACAGGGCCTGTGAGATCTGCTTCATAGTAATTTTTTGTTCCGTCCATATCTGCGCCAACTATCCACATTCCCTGTTTTTTCAAAGTTTTTAAGGTTTGTGCCACATTTCCTATTCTGGCAACTGGTACATGTTCGACAGCTCCTGCCGAAGTTTTGGCGACCGTTTGGGTAAGAGGACAGCTGCGTCTTTTGGGTATTAAGACGCCATGAACTCCGGTAGCATCAGCGGTACGTAAAATGGCACCTACATTATGCGGATCAGCCAGTTCATCAAGAAGAACCAAAAAAGGCGGCTCATCCTTGGCATACGCAGCCGATAACATATCTTCAAGTTCAACATACGCCACCGGAGCTGCTAAAGCCACCACGCCTTGGTGACGCACGCCGCCTGACAGTTGGTCAAGTTTAGGCATTTCTACCTCTTGAATAACCAATCCCTGTTCCTTTGCCTTGACAATAATATCACGTATCGATCCCTGGCGCTCTCCTTTCGCGATGAGAATTTTATTTAATGAACGCCCTGCCCTCAGGGCTTCCAGTACACTATTGCGTCCAACAATAATTTCGGCCTTATCTGTCATTGTTATCGCTCCCTCGGCGTAAAGCCATATTTTCCATTGTACTATTGCAAAGCCAAGTGTAAAGATTCTATTAAGTAAGTTTCTCGCTCCGTTTGGAACTAAACGATTCACACAGGTTCTTGCGTCGCTAACGCTCCTAACAACTTGGTTCTCTGCTTATATTATGAAAAAAAGGCAGAATATAATCCTGCCATTATCCCCTAATTACCAATTTGCTATCTTACGATACTTCGGCAATATATACAGCCGGATTCACTGTCATATCAATAGTTAGTGTGGTATTTACACGGTTGCCGGCTTCATCCTTTGTAATATTAATAATCGGTTTGGTCTTTAGCTCATCAGCATAATCATGAACAACGCCTATCGCCTGATTGTTTAGACGAACAATGGCACCTAATGGATAGATAACCACATTGCTAACCAAAACCCGGATGAGCTCTGGATTAAAATAAGTCGCTCCTGTCTTTTCAATAATGGCTAATGTATCATATACTGACAAAGCTTTGCGGTAAGGCGTGTTGGCAGTCATAGAAGAATACACGTCTGCAATAGCAGTAATTTGGGCAAATTCATGAATCCCGCTTCCCTTCGCTCCACGCGGATAGCCGCT
>NZ_JBYKYF010000182.1:1658-6187 GCF_057736855.1 Sporomusa sp. | reverse complement strand
TCGTTATTGGTTATCGCCTGACGCAAGCTGGTTTCTAGCAACATTCGCTCAAGCACCCGCTCATTCATACTTTTATTATAAAATTGATAACTGGCTCCTCCCTGTTCTTTAGCTAGGTACATGGCAGATTCGGCATTTTTAAGCAATAACTCAACAGTTTGCCCGTCATCCGGGTATACCGCAATTCCAATACTCGCAGATGTATGCCAGATATAACCGTTTAAGTCAACTGGCTGCCTAATGATTTCAATGAGGTCTTCGGCAATACTGGCCGCTGCTTGGGAATCAGACAACCCTGACAACATAATTCCGAACACATCACCGCCCACCCTGGAAACCACAGCCTGTTTATCGACACAGGCCTTTAATCTGTCAGCAATCATCCGGATAAGATGATCTCCCTGACCATGGCCCAAGGTATCATTTACCATTTTGAACCGATCAACCCCAACAAACAATAGTGCCAACATGCCGTTATTACGTTCAGCCATGGATAACGCCATCACCATACGGTCAATTAACAACAGACGATTAGGCAAACCAGTGGCTGTATCATAATAGGACAAATATTCAATCATAGCTTCAGCACGTCCCAGCCTGATAGCTGCCCGCAAACACTGGGCTAAGCTGTCAGCCGTAACCTTGCCTTTTACCAAATAATCGGTCGCACCCGCTTTCATCGAGTCAACAGCCAACTGTTCGTCGCCTTGCCCGGTCAGAATCACAACCGGTGTCTTAACGCCGGCATCACGAATGGCTGATAACACAGCCAACCCGCTATCACCAGGCAAAAAGTGGTCAAGAAAAATACAATCATACCTGCCTGTCTGCGCCTCACTAAGCCCTTGACTGCCAGTAGCGACTTCTTTAATTATAATCTTTTCATGAGCCGCTTTGAGCGCCCTGCTAACCATAATTCTGTCCACTTCATCATCGTCGATTAACAATATTCTCAGTGCTTCCGGCATTACCAACCCACTCCTTATGGCATTTCGCTTAAGGTCCAATACTGGTCAAGCGCTGCCATATTTTCAACAAATTGTTCAAATGAGACTGGCTTGATAATATAACCGGCAACATGTAGTTGATAAGCAGCAATAACATCCCGTTCCTCATTCGAGGTTGTCAGGACAATTACGGTCATCATTTTTAATTCTGGATCTTGTCTGACTTCGCGTAAAAATTCAATCCCGTTCATTCGCGGCATATTAATATCCAGCAAAACTAACCTTGGCCAAGGTACAATGGCATTACTATTCTGACCACGCAGCATAGCTAACGCCTCGACACCATCACGCGCGATATATAGAGGATTCGTAAGGTTAATCCGTTTAAAAGCCCGTTCAACATTCATGATATCAACTTCATCATCTTCCACCAGCAGAATGTTCATGCTCTTATCCCGCATGCTTACGCCCTCCGATTACCATTTATATTGGTAATTCTTAGTGAAGGCTGAATTTTCCTGCTTTGTTTTCGGCTTACCTGTTATTTTGTCATTCCAAGGGAGTATGATGATGAAAGCAGGGGATACTTTTAGCGAAAAGAGTTAGTCTAGCCATTAGGCTAACACATATTTTTCAATAGCCTCGGCGACACCATCCGCCTCGTTGGATAATGTCTCTAGACGGGCAATGGCTTTAATAGCTGGAGTGGCATTTCCCATGGCCACACCCCAACCGGCATATTTGAGCATGTCCAAATCATTGCCACTATCGCCAATCGCCATTGTTTCTTCTTGTTTAATTCCCAATCGATGACCTAGAAAAGCCAGTGCCCTGCCCTTATTTGCCAATGGGTCGGTTATTTCCAAATACGTCGGCTTAGAAATAACAATACTCAGCTTATTGCCAAATATAGTTTTACAGGTATCATATATTTCAAGAATTCCTTCTGGTGTTGACATAATCAACAGCTTACTCGAAGGTTCTTCACCAAGATACAGTCTGTCCCCCACAGCGGTAGCCGGTACCCCCGACAGGCGGGAATACTGCTCAGAATAGTAGTTGATTTTTTCTACATACAGTTCATCCTGTACATAACTTTGGATATACCAGCCGCGTTGTTTACACAGGGCAAGTACCTCTTGTGCTAACTTCTTGTCAATGGGTTGATGCAGTAATACCTCACCGGACAGACAAGACTTAATCAGTGCGCCATTATAAGTAATAATTGGCACATCCAGTCCCAGTTGTTTAGCATAAGGTAAAGCTGACCGGTACATTCGCCCGGTAGCAATTGTCACCGTTACCCCTTGCACCACAGCTTTGCGAATGGCTTCACACGCTCGCGGCGAAATGGCCAATTTGCTATTTAATAGCGTATCATCCAAATCCACTGCTACTAATTTTATTGCCATGGTAATACCCCTTTCATTGGATATAAAAATAGAAAAATAATGAAAAACAGGAATTTCGCTACGCGCAAAATTCCTGCAATGTATTTACCTGTCGTGTATTACTTTCGATAAGGTAACACTGCATAAAGTCATTAACATAATCCCGGCAAGCGAGGTTATAATACCAGTAATTTGAAAACCGGGTAATGCTTTAACAACCATAAGTGGAGTAAAAACATTGGTGACAACAGTAATACCGCTCAAATTCAAAAAGGTAAGCGGCAGGTCGACAACCGATAAGAGTGGCCTAATCGCGGCATTAGCCACTCCGACAATCGTTGCCCCCAATAGTGTCCCGCCTAACGTATCCACAAACACACCAGGTAGTTTAACCATTACCATAAAAATAATTACTGCATTAATAATAATCCGCAGCAAAAAACCGCTCACGAAATGATTCCCCCTATTAAGCCATTAACACGCAACCGTTACTATAATTATATCCTAATTATATCCCAAGAGACAAAATTCCGGCAATATGAGTATCACCAATTTTTGTAACTGCCACTTACCTGCATCATCGCCAAACAATAACAATAGCGTCAATGGCTTAATTGTGAGAGAACATCACTCTACTATGTTGGTCTCAAGCAATAATAAAGCCTGTTTCATATCCATCCCGCCCCCAAAACCGGTAAGACTGCCATTAGCCCCAATAACCCGGTGGCAAGGCACCACTAACGGCGTCCGGTTGCTGTGCATGACACCGCCAACCGCTCTGGCAGCTTTGGGTCTGCCAACAGCCTGGGCTACGGACTGATAACTGACAGTAGTACCGTACGGGATGCCTGCGGTATAAGTAAGCACTGCCTTTTGAAAGGGTGTATAGCAGCGCCAGTCAATCGGAACACGGAAAGCAACCGGAAATCCTTTAAAATACAATTGTAATTCCTTGCTAAGTTCCTCAGACCAAAAACAAGCTTCATGTCCTGCTGGTAGTCTGGAGGAATCTTTAGTTCGAATATCGGCAAATGCGGCAGTTTCTTCCTCACGGGGAAACCCCAGTTCCCATAAGCCGACCTCCGACCAAATGGCAGCGATTTGACCCCAGGCGGTAGTAATTAAACTATAATATAAAGCTGCTGGCTTTACCATAATATTTCTACTGGCACATCCCTAGTCTGTGCAGTACCTGTCAGAATCATGGCTGCACGAAGTTCTGCCCGGAATGTATTGATAACCATTTCCACTCCTGCTGCACCACCGCCAACTGCAGCAATGGCTAACGGTCGCCCAATCAATACAGCATCAGCACCCAGGGCCAGCATTTTTAGAACATCGGCGCCACTTCTGATACCGCCGTCAACCAGCACTTTCATTTTGCCTTTGACGGCTTCAACAATATAAGGAAGCACCTCAGCCGTACCCGGAGTATAATCAAGGGCTCGTCCGCCATGATTGGAGACAACAATAGCATCAACGCCTGCCTGCCAGCAGGCCTCAGCATCATCTGGGGTCATAATGCCTTTAACAATAAACGGAATGGTGGTATGGTTTTTGATATATTCCAGTTCTTGAATGGTCTTGGGACCAACTGGTTGTCCGGCCTTGGTCATGTTAACCAGCGCGGCAGCATCAATATCCATGCCAAATGCAGGACAACCGGCATCAGCCGCCTGTTTTGCCATCTCAATCACTTTATCGGTTTCACGAGGTTTGATAATCGGAATACCCCAGCCCTGTTCCTTACTAATACTCGCCATACCGGCGGCAAAGACCTCTGGATTAGGGCCATCACCAGTCATCCCAATAATTCCAGCCCTACGGCAACCACTAACGATAGCTTCGGTGTATTCTGTTTCGGTTAGCGCCCCCCTCATATTCATGGCAATCCCTCCAATAGGTGCAGCCATGATGGGCAGCGACAGTTCTAAATCAAATATCCGGCAGGATACATCAGGATTTTTAACACTATGAACGGTTCGTAAGTTCAGACGGCAATCAGTTAGGGCTTCAATATTATGGCGAAAGGCAGCACCGGTGCCTAAACCCCCCATACCTGGCACTTCTCCTGCACAGGCAATTCCATTGCATATCGGACAAAGCCGACAGGCACCATTAAATTTTTCTTTGGCTGCCATTCTAATACTAGTAATATCCATTCCATCCCTCCTGATTTTACATGAGTACG
>NZ_JBYKYF010000182.1:0-1648 GCF_057736855.1 Sporomusa sp. | reverse complement strand
CATATAGAAAAGACTTGGCATAAACCAAGTCTTTTCTTCACTGCTATATTTTTTCGAACTGATCTTTACCAACACCGCAAACTGGACATTGCCAGTCATCTGGTACATCGGCAAAAGCGGTTCCTGGCTGAACTCCGTGATCCAGATCGCCTTGTTCCGGATCATACTCATAGCCGCATACCATACATCTGTACTTTTCCACAACTATCCACCCCTTTGTAATAGTAGACTACTTTTTTAGTATTGTACTATGTTCACAATACAATTGCAAACAAAAACTGGTAATTACTCAGGGTGAACTTACTTTAATACTGAATCAAAACTCCATCACTACAGACAGCGTTACTCAGGTTCAGGTAGCATCCACTTCGCCGGAACGGCGTGGTTTAGCTTTGCTATTCATTCATACCCTTTCTGACGAAAGAAATTGTACACAGCCTCCGCTGCCGGAAGCGTCATGCCGTTAACTTTAGCTAATTCCTCCACCTCAGCGGCTTTAATTTTAGCCAGACTGCCAAAGTGATCCCACAGCGCTTTACGTCGTTTGGCTCCAATACCAGGAATGTGATCAAGCACAGACACCAGATTCCGTTTGGAACGAAGTTTACGATGATAGGTAATCGCAAAACGGTGCGCTTCATCCCGGATACGTTGCACTAAATACAGCGCTTGTGAGTGGCGTGGCAAAATGAGCGGTTCGCTGATCCCCTCACGAAAAATATGTTCAAATTCCTTGGCTAGCCCTATGACCATCACATCGGTAAGACCAGCAGCACGGATAATCGGCAGGGCCGCATTTAACTGGCCTTTGCCGCCATCAATAATAATCAAGTCAGGAATCGGCCCTTTTTCGATAGCATCGCGGTACCGCCGCCCCACAACTTCTTGCATGGACTTAAAATCATCAGGCTTGCCTTCCACGGTTTTTAACTTATAGCGGCGATATTCATTCTTATTGGGCTGACCGCCCTCAAATACCACCATGGAAGCCACCGTTTCCGATCCTTGGATATGCGAGATATCAAAACACTCAATTCGTTCTGGCGCACTCGGCAAACCCAAGTACTGTCCAAGTTCGGCAGCAGCCCCAGCAGTTTTATCCGCATCGGCTTTTAGGCGCGCGGCTTGCTCTTCCAGCACAGTAGCCGCATTACCTGCCGCCATATTGACCAAATCTTTCTTGGTACCGCGTTTTGGAGTCTCCACCTGTACCCGGCTACCTTTGATACCACTCAGCCACTCGGCTAAGAGCTGCTGATCCTCCAGAGCCAACGGCAGCAGGATTTCCCGGGGAATAAAGGCTGCCTGGCTGTAATACTGCTTAACAAAAGCTTCCAGGATAGCCGGATCGGGTTCATCTTCGCCACCTGACAACATAAAATGATCACGCCCCACCATTTTACCGCTGCGAATAAAGAAGACCTGCGCACAAATCCCAGCTGCTGATCTGGCCAAGCCAATAACATCCTGGTCACCGCTGCCTGTTACGATATTTTGTTTTTCAATAACTTTCTCAACAGCGACAAGTTGGTCACGAATCCTGGCAGCCTGTTCAAACTCTAGTGATTCTGCCGCTTGCATCATAGCCTGTTTCAGTTTCTTGACAACAGCATCGCTCCGGCCTTCCAAAAACAGCGTTACGGCTTTA
>NZ_JBYKYF010000181.1:0-6220 GCF_057736855.1 Sporomusa sp. | reverse complement strand
CTTGTTCGTAATACCACTTTCACTGATAACCAAGCGGCCTGATGCACAATAAGGCAGCAGTTCAAACGTCTGCGCAATATTGGTAGTAAAGGTTCGCAGATTACGGTTGTTAATGCCGATCAATTTGGCATCTGTCTGCTGTACTCTGTTTAATTCCGGTAAAGTATGAACTTCTACTAACGCATCCATACCTAAATCTGCCGTAACTGCCAAAAAACGCTTTAACTCAGCCTCAGTCAATATAGCGGCAATCAGTAATACAGCATCAGCACCGGCTGCCCGGGCGGCATAGATCTGGTATTCGTCAACAATAAATTCTTTGCACAATACCGGCAAGGCGACAACCTGCTTGACCTTGGAGATATCATCCAAACTGCCGCGGAATGCGGCATTGGTATGAACCGATATCGCGTTAGCCCCATGGGCAGCAAATATCTTGGCAAGCTCAGGTACCGTATGGGTAGAACACAAAGTACCTTTGGCCGGAGATGCTAACTTGCATTCGGCAATGAGTGACCATTCATGGCTGGCAATTGTCGCTGAAAAAGTATACATACCTGTGACCAGATTTTGCTTGATAACATCAAGTGGTTTCGACTCTTTGGCCGCTCTGACCGCCAGTTTGGTCTGGTTTACAATCTTGTTGAGCACCTCGACTCCCCACCTTGGCTGCAATAATGAACCGTTTGATTTTTTCAGTATCTTTGATTCCGTTTGTTTCCACCCCGCCTGATACGTCAACGCCATCAGGCTGAAGAATTTTAATGGCTTGCGCCACATTTTCCGGCGTGAGACCCCCAGCAACCATGAGAGGTCTGGGCGCTTGTCTGGCTATGACTTGTGCTGCCTGCCAGTCAAAAGCCGTACCTGTACCTCCTTGCTCTTTGGCAGAAAAGCTGTCAAATAATGTCCAAGCCGTCTGATAGCCATAAAAAGCAGTATAACTAAAACCTGAAACAATTTTAAAAGCTTTGATTACCGGGTATCCAACCAAACGACAATACTCCGGTGATTCATCACCATGCAGTTGTACGTAATCCAGCTTGCATGCCCGCGCCACCGCTTGCACCTCGCTAAGCGGCGCATTAACAAATACGCCAACCTTGCCCATATTCGAAATCTGGCAGGAAATTTTCTGGGCCTCCTCCGTAGTGACGCGCCGTTTGCTTGGCGCAAACACAAAGCCAATATAATCTGCGCCAAATTCACAAGCGGCCAGCGCAGCCTCTATTGTTCTGATACCACAAATTTTTATGATAATGCTAATCTCTCCCTTTGATAATTTTGAGTAAACTCCCTTAACGCCACTAGCTTAGAAAGTGCCGCTCCAGAGTCAATACTTTGTGCAGCGATGGCCAAGCCTTCCCTAAGATCTTCTGCCACCTCAGCAACCACTAAAGCGGCTGCTGCATTTATCAGGACAATATCACGTTTAAAGCCCTGCTTGCCGTTTAGCAAATCGAGAATAATCTGAGCATTGTCTTTGATAGTACCACCCCGGTACGCCTCCTGTGTACAAGGACTAAAACCATAAGTGCTAGGGTCAATGACATAGGAGCTGATTTCACCGTTATTCACTTCAGCCACTTTTGTAGGCATGGCTGTTGATATTTCGTCAAGTCCGTCCATACTATGCACGACCATTGCCCGGGATACTCCCAATTCGACCAGCGCCTCGGCAATTTTGATGGTCAAGGCCGGATCATACACCCCGATCAGCTGACAATGAGCCCCTGCCGGATTGGTTAACGGTCCAAGCAGATTAAACACTGTCCTAAACCCCAACTCTCGCCGCGGATTGACAGCGTACTTCATTGCCTGATGAAAACATGGAGCGAAAATGAATCCGACACCAATGGTATCAATCGCCTCTGCCACTCCCTGCGGTGGCAACTCCAACTCAATCCCTAGTTCTTTTAGCACATCAGCACTGCCACAGGAACTGGAGACACCACGATTGCCGTGTTTAGCCACATTCAATCCAGCTCCTGCCAACACAAAGGCTACCGCAGTGGAAATGTTAAAAGTCCCGCGTTGATCACCACCTGTGCCGCAGGTATCAATAAGTTTTGGAGAATTACATGTTATCTTTAAGGCCTGACTGCGCATGGTCTCGGCAAACCCGGCCACTTCGCTACTGGTTTCGCCCTTCATGCGCAAAGCAGTAAGAAAAGCGGCAATTTGGGCTTCACTACACTGCCCTGACATGATTACCTGCATAGCATCTCTGGCTTCCTCACGGGAAAAATGCTGACAAGCAACTGCCTGTGAAAGATAGTCCTTTAACATATTCCAACCTACCTCCTTATATAAAATAAACAGACCATTTCACCCATAGGGGCGAAATGGTCCGCGGTACCACCCTAATTTGGAAAATACAGAATTCCAGGATAAATAAAACAGGCCATTTCACCCAAGGGGCGAAATGGCCGCGATACCACCCTTTTTTGGAAAATCTGCACTTTCCCTTGTTTCAGGTACGGGACAAAAATATCCGATACCCTAGCCTGTTAACGGTGGCATCCGTCCCAGCCTACTTGCCTAGTGCTTTCGGTGAGCAGCTCACAGGTCCATTCCACTTGCTCTTTAGACCGATCATCACACCTCCGGTAATCCGGTCATCGGCTCGCTGAACTAAAGTACACAAATGTACTCGTCCTGCTCATGGCATTTTACACATTTTAACTTTAATGTAATAGTATCCCGTTTTGTTTGTATTGTCAAGATTATTTTTCCAGTATACACTGAAAAATATACTAAAAAAATAGCCCACAAAACTGGCATAGTATAGATTCGCTAACACCAGCCATTCTCCATCTTAATGATATTTGCAATATTTGCTGCTAATTCCTGTAATGTTCCTTGATAGTCGGCAGTAAAATCTAACTTTTTAGTGTTTACCAAGCAATCGGTTACCAAAAAAGTTTTCATGCCAATAGTAGCTGCCACTAAATCTTCTTCCACATCATTCCCCACCATTAAGCATTCTTCCGGTTTCCGGCCAATCTGTTCGGCTACCTCTACATAATATTCGGGGTTTGGCTTACAAAAATGGCAATATTCATAACTAGTAATATGTTTAAAAGTGATATCCCCTAATCCGGCCCAGTCAATGCGTTGCTTAACAGCACTTATAGGGAATATCGGGTTAGTAGCCACCACCACGTCTAACCCAAGCTCCATTACAGCAATAACTGCCTGCCGAGCAGCCACATTGGCTTTAGTAATCGGTTTTATCGCGGCAAAACCTTTCTCATAAAAATCATCCATGACTGACAAAAGGACATTCTCATTTATGCCGATATTAGGCAGAAAATCCTCCCAAAATACCTGCTGGTTGGTTTTGCTTTTATCTTTGTTATTAATCATAATCCCGGTAGAAGCAAGTAATTGCTTTATGAATGTTTTGCTGTCAGCAATAGTCGCTACCCATCCCCTTAATTGTCTCAAGTATGCCTGCACAAACGCATCCTGATCAAGCGGCAATAAGGTTCCATCAAGGTCAAAAAGTACACTTTTTATCATATAGGTAAAAACTCCCTCAACGTTGTTTATTTGCAATTCAATATAACATAAAAAAGTCCAGAAAGCCAACCATAAGATTAGTCCTTAGGTTTTATTAACAAGCTAGCAGGAATCTGACGAAATTCATTGTATATGTATAAAATACTTTGACTTAGAGGTGTTTCGAAGATGCAGGTACATCTGGTGCTAGCATTTGTTGCTTTGCTTTGGGGAGTAAACTCACCAGTAATGAAAATCGGTCTCCTTCATATACCACCAATGCCTTATAATGCAGTCCGTCTATTCGCAGCACTAGCTGTTGCCTGGCTGATTTTACGCCGGCTGTGCATCTGGGTGCCCTTACGCCCGGAAGATAAACAGGCTCTCTATATTTCCAGCCTAGGGTTCTTCTTTTTTCAAATATTTTTCACCTTTGGACTACAGCTCACTACTGCGGGTAATGCATCACTCATCTTGGGATGCCTCCCTGTCAGTGTAGCCTTGATCAATCACATTCATCGTTTTGAAGCCATCCATCGGGGGGTTGTCAAAGGTATCGTCCTCTCCTTGCTCGGGGTAGTCTTAATGGTTATGGGAACCGGCAATGAGATCAGTTTTTACGGAGAACATATTCAAGGAGCACTACTATTGTTAGCAGCTCAGGTGTGTTATGGCTATTATACCGTTTTCTCTCGCCCATTGTCTGCAACCTATTCGGCCTATCAAACTACCACCTATGTTCTGCTTATCTCTACCGGTCTTTTTACCCTTGCTTCCCTTCCCTCCATCCTTGCTGTCGATTGGCAGACAATCCCTTGGCCAGGCTGGGCCAGCCTACTATATTCAGGAATTTTCCCGCTCTGTTTGGCTAACTGTCTCTGGATTTGGGGAACCTCCAAAGTAGGCAGTGCCATTGCATCCCTTTATAATAATTTAGCTCCAGTTTTTGCGGTTGGTGCCAGCTATCTATTCCTGGGCGAGACTTTCGGCTGGCTACAGTTTTTGGGTGCAGTGATAATTTTGACTGGTTTGTATATTACCAAAAAACAAAATGCAAAAGTGTTGGTAAAAGCTACTAACTAAGGTAAAATAGTTTAAGTCCCGCATTCCGTGCTTGCGAAATGCGGGACTTATCATTTCAATCAACATCTTTTACCAGTTGGCATCTGCACCACTGCCAATATCCATTAAAATACGGGTTAGCAAATACAGGCGTGGAACAATGCTATTAATCTCAATAAATTCGTCCGGCGTATGGTCGTTGCCGCCAACAATGCCCAGTCCGTCAACTGCTATGGCACCAGCAATAGCAGCATAGTTGGCATCAGAACCGCCGCCAGAACCTTGAGCACCTAAGGTTAGACCCAGTTCATTGCGGTAGATCTTTTGAAGCTGAGCCACCAGCTTATCAGTTTTATCATTTTTTGCAAATGGTGGCCGACCACGGAACAAATCAAATTCTACTTTGGTTCCAGGCACTAAATGGGTTTGCGAAATTTTCTTGGCATCTCTCATTATCCGATCATACTCTTCCGGATACAGCACGCGAACATCAGCCTGTGCCCAAGCAAAATCAGGTATTACATTGACAGGTGTTTTAGTTTTATCCAATAATGTCCAGTTTACGGAAGTCATTTTAGCCGGATCTCCCAGGTTAGAAAGCTGAGTAATCTGGTGAGCTAATTCCAGAGTAGCATTACGCCCTTTTTCCGGTTCAATACCGGCGTGAGCATTACGGCCTGTTACCTGCATGGTCAGACGCCCAATACCCTTGCGCCAGTTCATAACATAATCTCCAGGAATTCCAGGTTCCATACATAGCGCATATGTATGTTCTTTGGCTGCCTGCATGATTAAATCCCTGGACTCCAGCGAGCTTTTTTCTTCATCAGGATTAATCAAGAATGTTATGCGGTCATAATCTTTAAACCCTGTTTCTTGCAAAATAGCCAGTGCATGTAGAGCAAGGGTTATTCCACCTTTATCATCTGATACTCCAGGACCATAAGCCTTGACACCGTCAGTGGTAAATGGGCGCTGTTCAGCAGTACCAGCGGCATATACTGTATCAGCATGAGCCAAAATGAGTGCCGTGCCCTTACCAGTCCCGCGAAATACTGCCTGAATGTTATAACCTGCCTGCGGTTTGTTTACCTCAGTATAGGTAACTTCAGCACCTAATTCCCGTAACCGGTCAATAAGCAAACCCTGAAACTTTTTCAGACCAGGCTCATACCCGCTGCCAGTATCGATATTAACAAACTGCTCAAGATCGGCAAGTACCAGTCCTTTATGTTCCACACACTTTTGGTAAATAACCTCATTTTTGGCTGCTGCCGCCAGCGCAGTTGGAGAAAATACCGTTACCACCATTAAAGTAATAATAACTACAGGAATTATCCGTTTCATTAACCAGGACATTGAACACACCTCCAAATTAAGATAATTGGGTAAATAGCTAATAGCCTTTTAGGTTAGTATCCCTCCCCTCTAATTTTGTTGCTAAGTTAATTCTTCAAATCATTTCCATTTCCTCTATTTCCCGTTTACTAAAATTTCTGGCAGCTTGCAAAAACAGAAGCCTTCATCGTTTCTTATGAACCAAATTTAGTTATAATCTCTGATGACGAACAAAATAAAGGCAAACCCTCCCAGGGTTTGCCCAGGCTGTCGACAAAGTATTGTCGATAGCCTTTTTATTTATTATGATTATCTG
>NZ_JBYKYF010000180.1:3438-6232 GCF_057736855.1 Sporomusa sp. | reverse complement strand
TTGGGCATCCAGCCACTACTGCTCAAGGCCAGCACAAATTCAGCAGCCCAGTTTGGTGGAGCTTTAAATATTAACCGGTATAATTCCTGCCAGCGTTCCTGGCTAACAAGCATATCCAGCATGGCTGCCCAATCAGCATGCGTAATCTCTTCATACTCATCTCGGTCGCTGCCTTCTAGCAACAGCTTAGGTAACAGCAAACTATGACCGTTTTTCCGGGCGGCTGCCAAAAACAACTGCCGCTCAGCCGAAGTGGCCTGATTATAGCCTTTAGCTAACAAAGGTCTGGTTTCCTGCCAGTCAAGGGCATAGTATTTATCCCACTGCCCGGTAATACAGTAATATAGAGCGGCTCTACTATCAGGGTCAGGAGCATAGCGGGCCATGACGGCCCAGTTTTTCAGCCGCTCATTTTCTCCGGCAAGAACCATTTCACATAACGCATTAATCGCTTGCCGGTTGGTTAATGTCAGCAGCATCCGTCTGGCTCGCCCGGCTATCGTACGGTCAACATCATCAACCGCCTCCAACAAGGCTGGAATAAGCTCCGGGCCTTCTGTCAGCATCATCCGGTCTGCCCCTGTCTTGAGTACGGTTAGAAGTCGTACCGCTAACGGCTGGGATGCCAGATATCCGGATTCCATAATGATTTGCTCCAGTGCCTGGTTACGGGTTTCTGCCCAAATCCTGCACAAGGTATCAATAGCACTGCCATCGGTTAACCGCATAAGTGCTAACCGGGCATTGGCCGCCAGTTCATCCTGCCTAGTAAGCGCTTCCACCAGTGGAACAATTACCTCAGGCCCCATCGCAGCCAGGAGATAGGGCTGGCCGCCCTGCAGGGCAGCCAATACCCTTTCCCGTATCGCTGCTTCCGCTTCAGCTCGCGCAGCTTCAGCAAGATCATCTTCCGGCGATGTATCTTCCTGATCTGACTGCAAATTCGTCATAATGTCCCGGACGATGTCTCGGATATTCTGGCGTTCCCCGGTGCTAGCAAGCTGGTTTTTAATTACCTCTTCGGCTAGCCTTTTAAGCTCAGCCATATAGTCACTGGGATAAATCCAGGATAACTGCCATAAATATTCTTTATCCTCATCCTGTAACGCCATATCCTCACCACCTGTACCAACCATTTACATTAATATTCTAAGTCTTTAGCCGTTATCCGCTTGCGGAAAGTCCAATATACCCAGCCTTGATACACCAGTATGACAGGCACCAGCGCCAGCGCAGCCACTGTCATAATCGTCAAAGTATATTGCGAGGAGGACGCATTCGTAATTGTCAGACTCCAGGCCGGATTGAGACTTGATACCATCAGTCGAGGAAACAGCCCCCAGAAAAAGGCTATTGTCGTAAACGCAATAGTCAGACTGCTTAACCCAAACCCAAGTCCATAGCGTTTAGCGTATACGGCGGCATAAGCTCCGACAAACAGGACAACTGCTCCCCAGAGAGTAATGCCGGCGCCAGTACTGGCAAACAAGTCGGTGTTGGTGTAGGTCATACCAACAAGCGCCAAACAAAATACCGCTGCCAATATCCCGACCTTAATGGCAGCACTGCGCGCACGTTCCACCAACGCTTCGGTGGTTTTTAGAGTCAAATACATCGCCCCGTGGAAGATAAACACCAACAAGAAAGCCAAACCGCCAACCAGAGTATAAGGACTCAGCAAGTCAAAAAATGTACCTACATACTGCATGCTTGCATCAATGGGAATACCTTTAATCAGATTAGTGACAGCTACCCCCCATAGCAGGGCAGGAATCGCACTGCCGAAAAAAATCATCCAGTCCCATGTTGTTCGCCAAGCAGATTGTTCATCCTTACTGCGAAATTCGAAGGCCACTCCTCTGACAATGAGTGCCATCAACATCAGGAACAATGCTACATAAAAACCGCTGAACATGGTGGCATACACATGCGGAAAGGCAGCAAACATGGCCCCGCCTGCAGTAATCATCCATACCTCATTGCCATCCCAAACCGGGCCGATCGTGTTAATCAGTATCCGACGTTCGGTATCGTCCTTTCCCAGAAAAGGAAGAAGTATTCCCACACCATAGTCAAACCCTTCCAGGAAAAAGAAGCCAACAAACAATACCGTAACCAGAATAAACCAAAGTACAGTTAATTCCATAACATCGCCCCCTTTGCCGGTTTATTGGGAGTTACCGGAGTATCCACCGGGCCTTGCCGAACAAATTTCTGTACAAGATACACAGCGGCACCTGCCAATAAAGCGTATACCAGCGTAAAGCCTATAAGGGAAAGCCAAATGCTACCTGCGCCAATCGACGGCGATACAGCGTCTTCTACCCGTTGCAAACCAAAGACAATCCAGGGCTGGCGGCCGATTTCCGTAACAAACCAGCCTGTCGTATTCGCAATATATGGCAGCGGTAGACTCCATAATACCGCTTTTAACAACCAGGATTTGGTTTCCAGTTGTCCACGCCACCACAGGAAAGCTGCTACCAACACAACCAGCAGCATGACACTACCAGCCGCTACCATGATGCGGAAACTCCAAAATATCGGGGTGACTGCCGGCACATAATTGCCAGGACCGTATTTATCCCTATACTCCTGCTCAATATCGTTAATACCCTTAACCGGGGTATTCGGATCATTATTCGCCAATATCGACAACATAGCCGGAATTTTTATTTCCAACGAATTGGTTCTATTCTGCTCGTCAATCAGGGCAGCTATGGCAAATGGTGCTGGATTGGCAGTCTCCCATAACGCTTCGGCTGCCGCTAATTTCATGGGCTGTGCCTTGACT
>NZ_JBYKYF010000180.1:2706-3428 GCF_057736855.1 Sporomusa sp. | reverse complement strand
TGTCTGCGCATGACCGCTACCCAGTAAGAGGAATAAACTGATGGTGGTCCATACAAGCCCTAATTTAAAGGATGCCCGGAAAAAATCCACATGGGTTTTTCGGAGCAAATGGTAGGCACTAATGGACAATACGAAAAAGCCGGCAGTAACCAAACCTGCTAAGACCGTATGTGGAAACTGATAAAAAACATAGGGATTAGTAATAAGTGCAACAAAATCGGTCATCTCAGCGCGGCCGTTACGAATAGCATAACCTACAGGGTTTTGCATAAAAGAGTTGGCTACTAGGATCCAAAAAGAAGAAAGATTGGTAGCCAGTGCGACAATCCAAATACTGGCAGCATGCAGGGCTTTAGGTATGCGATCCCAGCCAAAAATCCAGACTCCAAGAAAAACCGACTCTAAATAAAAAGCAGTCAGTGCCTCAAGCGCCAGTGGAGCCCCAAAGATATCGCCCATAAACCGGGCGTACTCAGACCAGTTCATCCCAAAGTGAAATTCCTGAACAATACCTGTGACCACACCCATAGCAAAATTAATAAGAAATAATTTCCCCCAAAACTTGGCTTGCTGTTTATACATTTCGTTACCGGTGCGGACATAGATAGTTTCCAGAATGGCGATAATCAGCGACAATCCCAGCGTTAATGGCACAAACAGAAAATGATAGACTGACGTTATCCCGAATTGCCACCGGGATAAAATTAATTCTTCCATCCTTC
>NZ_JBYKYF010000180.1:0-2696 GCF_057736855.1 Sporomusa sp. | reverse complement strand
CTTTTGCAGCATTAGCTGCAAAAGTCACCCTAGATAAATCGGCTGCCACTCGGTCCTGAATGCCTTGAAGTGCCCGATGCACCGGACACTCCTGCTCGCTATTTTTATTGCAAGAATATGGCTCAGACAGACATCGCTGAATCGCAATCGGCCCTTCCATGGCGGTAATAACGTCATATAGCGTGATATTGTCCGGTAATTTTGCTAAGGCAAAACCGCCTTCTACCCCGCGGTAAGACTGTACCAATCCGGCTGCTGTTAGCATACGCATAATTTTTTGGAGAAACTGATAAGGTATATTCTGGTGCTCAGCAATGGCTGTACCGCTTTTCACCGTCCCTAACGGCAGACCAGCCAGATACAATACCACCCGGAAGGCATAATCTGTGGCCTGATTAAGCTGCACAGCATCACCACCTTCTAGTTGTGATTACTAAATCAATACTGAACTAGTATAGTATTGATTAAATTTTACTCCTATTAACCAAATTTTGTCAATATATATTCCTATAAAAAATATATTCCCTAGAAATAATTTTTATTAATTAATGCAAATCCGACTTACCATAACGATCGCCAATACTGTTTTTAATTATTTAAAAAAATTCTGGTAAAGTAAATGAGAAACTACTTGTTATTAAGGCAAAAAGGATGAGAGTATGCCCTGCTAGTACTGCATACCTCTCATCCTCTGCTATAAAAGCTGCAACATCGTTATGCTACAATCTAAATTTCTGCACCGCTGTCTGCAACTCTTCTGCCAAGCGGGCAAGGGCCTGACTGGATGTGGCAATTTCCTCCATGGAAGCAAAGGTTTCTTCCGTTGCCGCCGAAATTGTTTGGGTTTGTCCGGCAGTATCTCTACTGATTTTATGAATATCCTGCACAGCGATGACAATTTGTTGGCTCTCCTCCGACATTCGCTGAATGGAGGCTGATATTGCCCCTATTTGCTGCGAAACAGCACCAATAAGATCAACAATCTCCTTAAACGCTTTGCCGGCAGTATTAACAACTTCTGCACCGATTTTTGCTTCTCGTGAACCTTCGTTAATAGCCACAACCGAGCTTTCTGTCTCATTCTGGATTTCCTCAATCAAAGCAGCAATCTGCTTGGCCGCTTCCTGGGATTGCTCGGCCAGCTTGCGCACCTCTTCGGCCACTACGGCAAAACCCCGACCTTGCTCTCCGGCCCGGGCTGCTTCAATGGCAGCGTTTAGTGCCAATAAATTCGTCTGTCCGGCAATACCCGAGATGGTATTGACAATTTGTCCGATTTCGGTGGAACGCGCACCTAACTTTGTCACCACTTGCGCCGAACCGGTCACCTTCTGTTCAATACTAGCCATTTGGGTAATAGCGGCATCCACTGCCGTATTGCCCTGTCGGGCTGTGGCGACCGCTCTATCTGCCATCCTGGCCACATCATTGGCATGTACGGCAACTTCCTGAATGTCGGCAGACATTTTTTCTACAACCGAAGCCGCCATAGCCACAGTACTTGCCTGTTTTTCTGCTCCGGTGGCTACTTCACTAACCGTGGAGGCCACCTGCTGGGATGCCTGGACCGATTGTTCCGCATTGGCAGTCAATTCTTCAGAGGCGGCTGCTACCTGTTCGGTGGTAAACGCAATTTGCCGAATCAGTTGTTTTAAATTAGCCTTCATAGTAACAAAGGCTCGAGCAACCTGACCAATTTCATCGGTAGAATGAATCACTACATCTTCACAGGTCAGGTTACCCTGGGCAATTTCACCAGTGGCAACCATTATCCGTTTCAGGGGATTAGCGATGCTGCGGCTGAGAAATATACCAATGGTAACCGCAATACCGACTACCACAATATTAACAATCAATATCAGCGTCTGGGTTTTTCTGGCTACAGCTGCTTGCTTTTTCGCTTCTTCCTGGACAAATGTTTCTATTCCTGCCACCAATTCCTCGGCAGCCCCCATAGCCTCCCGATAAGGCTTACCTGCTGCCTGCATATATTGCGTAACCTGATTGAGGTCGTTGGCCTGTTTAGCCGCTATCGACCTTTGGGCAATTATCTCATATTCGGCTTTGGCAATCATCATCTGCTGGAGAAGTTCTCTTCCTTTTTCGGTTTGAACAATTTGTCGTAAACCAGCCAGTTTTTCTTCAGAACGATTGCGATATTTTTCAAAGATGGATAAATCTGACACATCACCAGTGAAATTAAACCTTCTCATTACTACTGCCTCGTTGGCTAAATCAGCAGCAAACCCCAAGGTCATACGCATTTTTTCCAGGTTACTGTTCATGGTTTGTTCATACGCTGTATTGATTTGTCCAATCTTGAAATAACTAAAAATACTCACGAGTGCTACCAAACCAATCAGAACTAAGAAACTACCAATAATTTTTTTGCCAATAGTAATGTTCATTTGAGCTACCTCACCTTCTGCACAAAATACGTACTTCAAGTAAATGCATATGACCCTAATAAACTAAAATGTCTTCACCCCCTGGATTTGCTGAGATTGTCATGCTCGCCAAGCAAAAACAGACAAAATTGGTAAACAAAATAAATATTGCTAATTTATGTATATTCGCTAAATACCTTTATTTTCCTCTGATGGAATCAGGCTACAACTGATCTTTACACTTGAAGAGTTGCAATCGAGTAGGAGGCTACCCATTAGTTGAGTAGCCGACCTCTCACACCACCGTAC
>NZ_JBYKYF010000179.1:0-6266 GCF_057736855.1 Sporomusa sp. | reverse complement strand
CAGGAGTGGCTTTATTTTTATGGGGAAACCAATTTGGCTTTGGCAGGATTCAATTTGTTGCCCGCATTACCGCTTGACGGGGGGAGAATTTTGCGGGCCATACTCACACGCCGGCGGAATTATCGTGCGGCCACAGCTGTTGTTGTGACCCTAAGTCATCTGATTAGCTGCCTACTGATACTACTGGCGGGGTTGTTTTTTTGGTTTGATCACACTGTGAATGTAACTATGCTGGTTGCTGCCGGTTTTTTATTGCTGACTGCCCGACGAGAAAACACGCTGGCTGGATTTCGGACGATGCGCATCCTTTCCAGAAAAAAGGCTGATCTCATTGCCAGTGGCATCATGCCGGCAAAACATCTGACAGCTATTGGCAATACGGCTATCCGTGAGGTTATTGCCTTATTCGGACCAGAGCAATATTATATTGTGCATATTGTTGACGATAATTTTAAATTGTGCGGAGCGCTGACTGAAACCGAGGTATGGGAAGGGTTGCTGGCAAAGGGGATACATGCTAGGATAAAAGAGTTATTGTAGCTAGCATGTTTAGCAGGTTTCAAATATAGTCGAGCTGGAAAAAATAAGTCTTGATATTTCCAGGTAAAGCATAGATAATAATTTTTATAGCTATATGTTGGAGGTACTTATGTATTCTAAAGACCCTGTTAGTCCTGCGATTTTGAGTCGGGTTATGAAACCAGCCCGTTATACTGGTCATGAGTGGAACAGTGTGTATAAAGCACCTGGTGACTATGTGGTAAATTTTGTTCTAGCTATGCCTGATGTATATGAAGTGGGCATGTCTAATCTTGGGCTTAAAATATTATATGAAGTGTTAAATAACCGTCCAGATACTTTTGTTGAGCGGGTGTATGCGCCATGGGTAGATATGGAAGCGGAAATGAGAAATGCCGGGATCAAGCTATTTACCCTGGAAACGAAGCGGCCAGTTGCTGAGTGTGACATTATTGGTTTTTCCCTGCAATATGAGCTTAGTTATAGTAATGTTCTGAATATGCTTGATTTAGCAGGCATTGAACTGTTAGCGGCCGAACGGGATGAAAGCCAGCCGTTAGTAGTATGTGGCGGTCCCTGTGCGTTTAATGCCGAGCCGATGGCTGATTTTGTGGATTTTTTCATTCTGGGTGAAGCTGAAGAAGTTATCACTGAGGTGGCAGCGTATATTGCCGAATGGAAACAGGCCGGCAAACCGGGAGGAAAGACAGGAATACTCAAACGGCTTGCCACCCTTCAGGGGATATATGTTCCGCGGTTTTACGAGGTAACCTATCAGGCTGATGGGAGAGTGCGCGAAGTTCGGCCACTGATTCCGGAAGCCAAACCGGTTATCGTGAAACGGGTTATTAAAGATCTTGATCAGGTAATGTTTACGACAAAGCCGATTGTACCATTTATAGACATTGTGCATGATCGCATCATGTTGGAACTGTTTCGGGGGTGTACACGCGGCTGCCGTTTTTGCCAAGCGGGAGTCATCTACCGCCCAGTTCGGGAGCGCAAACTGGAGACTTTAACTGGCTATGTACAGCAGCTTGTTGACAATACCGGATATAATGAAATTTCCTTGGTGTCACTCAGTTCAGCCGATTATTCTTGCCTTAGTCCTTTAATTACTCAGCTTATTGAGCGTTTTAGGCAGCAGGGAGTAAGTGTTTCTTTGCCTTCACTGAGAATTGACAGCTTTTCCATTGATTTAGCCAAGCAAGTGCAGCAAGTGCGGAAAAGTGGTCTGACTTTTGCCCCAGAAGCCGGTACCCAGCGTTTGCGGAATGTTATCAATAAAGGAGTTACTGAAGAAAATTTGACAGAAGCAGTAAGTGCCGCTTTTCAATCCGGATGGTCAACCATAAAATTGTACTTTATGATTGGATTGCCGACCGAAACCGATGAAGACATTGCTGGTATTGCTGCACTAGCGCAGCGGGTAGCTGATTTGTATAAGCAACTGAAAGGCCGTAAAGGCGCCAAGATTACTGTTAGTGTTTCTTCCTTTGTTCCTAAGCCATATACTGCTTTTCAATGGTTTGGGCAAAACACGATCGAAGAACTTGAACGTAAACAAACACTTTTGCGTTCATTGATAAAAGACCGTAGCGTCTCGCTGCATTGGCATGATGCCCGCACCAGTTTTTTAGAAGGTGTGTTTGCTCGGGGGGATCGCAGGTTAGGCAAAGTATTGCTCAGGGCCTGGCAGAACGGTGCCAAGTTTGATGGCTGGTCAGAACATTTTAAGTATGATGTGTGGATGGAAGCTTTTGTTGCCGAGGGAATTGATCCTGCTTTTTATGCGAATCGTGAACGCGATCTGGAAGAATATTTGCCATGGGAGCATTTATCTTCCGGTGTGGACAAGTCTTTTTTGATACGGGAGTGGCAAGCCGCGCAAGCAGCCGCATTTACACCGGATTGTCGTCATGAGTATTGTGGTGCCTGTGGCGTCTGCCAGGATCTTGATGTTAAAGTAATCGATTGGGGGCAGGCATAATGGCAAAATTACGGCTTCAGATAACCAAAGGCAATGAAATACGCTATATATCTCATTTAGATTTCGCCAGTACTATTGAGCGAGCTATTCGGCGAGCTAAGCTACCAGCAGCCTATTCTGAAGGCTTTAATCCCCATATGAAGCTGGCGTTTGCATCGGCATTGGCGGTAGGAGTAACCAGTGAAGCGGAATATCTGGATATTGAGTTAACTGAAAAAATGAATATTACCCAGATAGAATCCAAGCTAAAGCCCCAATTACCACCAGGCATTGTGCTTAAGGCTGCTAAGTATATGGGGCAGCGCAGTCAAGCCCTGATGGCAGTGGTTAATTTGGCAACTTATGAAATTGCTCTTCCTGTTGTTTCAGCTGCGTCTGAGAATACGGTTGAAACAAGTTTAGCCAAGTTTAATAGTCAAGAGAAAGTCATCTATTGTAAACAATCACCCAAAGGCCAGCGCGAAATTGATATTAAAGAATACCTTGCTGCCCCTGTAACGGTGAGAAAGGTGACAGACAGTCAGCGAGAATGGAACACCCTCAGTTTAGCGATAAAGATTAAACCAGGGGGCAGTGTTAAACCGGCTGAAGTGCTATCAGTGCTGGTGGCGGACTTTGGTTTACCTGTTAACCAAGACTGTGCTTTAATCCATCGCACAGGGCTGTTTATAAGCGATGGTCAGGTACAATTATCGCCTATGGAATTATAGGCTAGAGAACGGTAAGAGGAATAAAGTATGAGTAAAACTATAATTGCCAACGTAATGCCGGAAGAAACTAGGGTGGCTCTTTTAGAAGCAGGCGAGCTTATGGAGCTATCGGTTGAACGTAGCGAAAGCGGGCATCTGGTGGGCAATATCTATAAAGGTAAAGTGAAAAACGTTCTTCCAGGAATGCAAGCAGCATTTGTGGATATTGGCTGGGAGAAAAATGCTTTTTTATATATCGGAGATACTGGTCGTCAAGCTACTTGTCAACATCTGACCATTGGTCAGGATGTGCTTGTGCAGATTTCTAAGGATGCTATGGGGGATAAAGGACCGCGGGCTACCACCAGTCTGACCTTGCCAGGGCGATATATTGTGTTGATGCCTACGGTCGATTATATTGGTATCTCGCGTCGTATCGAAGACGAATCAGAACGGGAACGCCTGCGTCAGATTGCTGAGAACATTCGTCCGGACGGTATGGGGGTTATTGTCAGAACGGTAGCTGCTGGCAAAACCCAGGATGACTTAATGAAAGATATGACTTATTTAGCTAATATGTGGTCAATATTAAGTACCAGGGCCAAACGGAGTAATGCTCCGATGCTTATTTACCGGGATGCCGAACTTGTGGTACGCATTGTTCGTGACTATTTGACTGAGGATGTTAGCGAGTTTATTATCGACAACCAGCAGGCTTACAACCGGGTTGTTGATTTGCTTACCCATATTTCACCAGAATTGGTGAAATGCGTTCGCTTATATACACCCAGCGGCCAGGATAGTGATATATTTAGCCGATTTAATTTAGATATTCAGTTAAACAGCTTGCGTAATCGCCGAGTAGACTTAGCTTGTGGCGGTTATTTGGTTATTGATCATACAGAAGCACTTACGGTTATTGACGTTAATACCGGCAAATTTGTTGGTAACACCAATTTGTCTGAAACTGTATTCCAAACTAATTTGGAGGCAGCGGTACAAATTGCAAGGCAACTCCGGCTACGGGATATTGGCGGTATTATTGTCATTGATTTTATTGATATGGACAAAGCCGAGCAACGGGCAGAGGTGCTTGCTGTGCTTGAACGTGAATTAAAAAAAGATCGCACCAAATCACATGTTTTTGGCTTTACTAACTTAGGATTGTTGGAGATGACACGCAAAAAGGCCAGGCAAAATATTAACGGTATGTTCTACAGTCAGTGTCCGTATTGTTTAGGAAAAGGCCGCATAAAATCACCGGAAACGGTTGTGCTGGACATTAAACGAGATGTAAGAAAGCTTAATAAACAATCCAGGCCGGGAGGACGGCTGCTTATTCAAGTTCATCCGCAAGTTGCAGAATTTCTGACAAAGCAAGGAGAACTAAAACGTCTGGAGCAGGAAATCGCCAGAACCCTGGCAGTAGAAGCTGTTGCCGATCTCAATCCAGAGGTGTTTTCCTTACTGTGGAAACCAGATTGACAAACTATTACTAGTATGATAGAATTCGATGATGTAGGCAGTGTCTACACCACCGCACGGAGAGGTTCGATAAAAACTAGGGACTGCTTAACCGACAAGAAAGGCAGTTCTGGTTACCGTATTCGGCGAGTCCTTACGCAGGGGAGGTGCAAATGTATAATGTACGCTATTATTGAAACAGGCGGTAAACAATATCGTGTTGCTGAAGGCGATGTACTCAATATCGAGAAAATCGAAGCTGCCGAAGGTCAAACTGTTGATTTTGATCGTGTTTTGACTGTGGTAAAAGACGGTGAAGTCGTTATTGGCAAACCAGTAGTGGCTAATGCTAAAGTTACTGCTGAAGTAGTGGCTCATGGTAAAGGCAAAAAGATTCTGGTTTTCAAATATAAAGCTAAGTCTAATTACCGTCGTCGTCAAGGTCATCGTCAGCCATTTACAAAAGTTCGTATTACGAAAATTGAAGCATAAGGCTAGATAATGATTACAATTACATTGGTTCGTGATAACAATAAGGCAATTACCGGATTTACAGTCTGCGGTCATGCTAATGTTGCGCCACATGGTCAGGACATTGTATGTGCTGGCGTGTCCGCCTTGGTTCAATCCGCCATTATGGGTATTGAACGTCATCTTGGGCGGGATATTGAGCTTATTCAGGGTGCTGATGGTCTTACTATGGAACTTACTAGTCCACCTGACATGCTTACTGGCGCAATTTTAGAAACCATGCTGCTTGGATTAACCGAAATTGCTAGACTATACCCTAATAGTGTTCGTATTATTGAGCACAGGAGGTGAAAGCAGATGGAAAATTTCAAACTGAATTCTTTTGATTTACAGTTATTTGCTCATAAAAAAGGTGTTGGCAGCTCCCGTAATGGACGTGACAGCGAGTCTAAGCGCTTAGGTGTCAAACGTCAAGCCGGTGAAGTTGTAACCGCAGGCAGCATTCTGGTGCGCCAACGTGGTACACATTTCCATCCCGGTAATAACGTCGGTATTGGCAAAGATGATACTTTGTATGCTAAAATTCCCGGCAAAGTCGCTTTCGAGCGTAAAGGCCGTTATGACCGGCAAGTTAGTGTGTATCCTGTAGCTGAACAAGCAATGTAAGAAACGCCTGCGGCCTAGTAAGCCGCAGGTTTTTTAGTCTGCCCAAATGTATAATCAGACATTAGAATGATACAGATGTTGCCGCGACGCGCCTAGTTGGCGCCAGTGCCGATTGCGCCACGGATGGCATAGCCATTTGGCCGTCCTAAGGGACTTGGTACAAAAGCCAAGTCCTTTCTTATCCGTATGTGAGCGCGATGGCTGGTTTTTATCGTTGTAAGCTTCCTCGTTTATCTAATTACTCTCTGCAATGGCTAACATCTAGCTGAAGGTAAGAAACTTTTTGTATTTTTCCTCAAAAATCTCGAAAGCCGACAGGTATTTTAACTGATGGGAGCGAAAGGTACATCATCCGCAGTATATTTGGAAGGATGATACTATGGCCAATACCACTTGCACGGAAGTCACATCATGTACCGAGGTGGTCAAACTGCTCCGCATTCAGCGACATGATTTCTTAAATCATC
>NZ_JBYKYF010000178.1:4134-6280 GCF_057736855.1 Sporomusa sp. | reverse complement strand
CTATTGACTATCCGGCTGGTAAACCGGTGATTAAAGGCTATGAGTACCCCTCTGTCAGGGCTAACATGCACGTCAAGCCCAGCCAGCTGCGCTATCTGCCCCACCCATGAGCCTGCAGCGTTGACAACATAGTCACAGGCAATGGAACCCGTTTCACCTGTTAGCGTATTTCTGATCTTTACTCCCACCACCTGATTGTTGATATGTTCAATGCCAATGACCTCGGTATAGGTCAATGCCTCCCCGCCATACTTGCGAGCTGACATAACATTTTGCCAAACCAAACGAAAGCCATCGATGGCCGAGTCAGGAACACGATAAGCGGCAACCACCTTGTCGGTGAGTTGTGGCTCCAATCGTTTGGCTTCTGCGGGTGTGATGGGGATTGCCGGAATATTTACTTTCGCACAAGCTTCTACCCAGGCAGCTTCAAACGCTTCATCATCTTCCGGCAGCCTGACAAACAATCCTTCGGTTTCTTCCACCGCCTGTTTGGCCACTTTGCGTAAAATCCGATTTTCTTCAATACATTCTTTCGCTGATTCGGCATCTTTCACCGCATACCGACCGCCGCTGTGTAACAATCCATGAAACCGCGAGCTAGTACCATAAGCCAAATCTTTTTGTTCAACTAAAATGGTTTTGATACCGCGCATGGACAAATCCCGGAGAATACCGACCCCGGTTGCCCCGCCGCCGATGACGACTACAGTAGCTTGTTTCATATGTATAACCCCTTCTTGGAGACTGGTTACCCACTCTCAACAATACTTACTACCTGAAAATGGGTAACCAGTCTCCGGAATGTAAAGATATAAGAAAAGACAGAGAAGTCCCCCTGTGCCAATGTTTGGCGCAAGCAGGACTTCTCTTCATCTCTAAGTCCGTAATAATACTTTGTCTAAATAATTGTTTTACTCTTCCCAATCCATCGAACGCTTGACTGCTTTTTGCCAACCTTTATACAGTTTGGCACTTTGCTCGGCTGGCATCTTGGGCTCGAAACGTCTGTCAAGTTTCCAGTTCTTAATCAATTCTTCTTTGTTACCCCATACGCCGACTGCCAAACCGGCAAGATAGGCTGCGCCCAGAGCAGTAGTTTCGGTAACCTGTGGCCGATCAACCGGTACGCCCAGGATATCTGCCTGGAATTGCATGAGGACATTATTCACTACTGCGCCGCCATCCACCTTGAGGGCTTGCAGTTTAATATTCGAGTCGGCTTCCATGGCGCTTAACACGTCTTTGGTCTGATAAGCCATGGAGTCAAGCGTAGCCCGAACCACATGAGCCTTAGTAGTACCACGGGTCAAGCCTAAAATCGCACCGCGGGCAGTCATATTCCAATAGGGAGCGCCTAAACCCACAAAGGCTGGAACAACATACACACCTTCCGCATCGCTGACTTTCTGAGCAAAGTATTCGGAGTCAGGAGCAGCATCAATCAATTTCAGACCGTCGCGCAGCCACTGAACTGCCGAACCGGCAACAAAAATACTGCCTTCCAACGCATATTCGACTTTGCCTTCAATACCCCAGGCAATGGTGGTCAAAAGACCGTTCTTAGAGTCATATACTTTGTCCCCGGTGTTCATCAGCATAAAGCAGCCAGTGCCGTAAGTATTTTTTGCCATGCCAGGCTTAAAGCAAGTTTGTCCGAACAGCGCTGCCTGCTGGTCACCTGCGGCCCCGGCAATCGGTACAGAAGCCCCCAAGAATACCACCGGATCAGTATAGCCGTAAACCTCACTGGATGGACGCACCTGAGGCAGCATAGAAGCTGGCACCGTCAGCGCGGCCAATAGTTCTTCGTCCCATTTGAGTTCGCGGATATTATACATGAGCGTGCGGGAAGCATTGGAGTAGTCAGTCACATGCACTTTGCCACCAGATAATTTCCAGATCAGCCAAGTATCAATGGTTCCGAAGAGAAGTTCTCCCTTTTCGGCTTTGGCACGGGCACCTTCAACATTGTCAAGTATCCATTTTACTTTGGTGCCAGAGAAGTAGGCGTCAATAACCAAACCGGTTTTTTGGCGGAAAGTATCTTCTAGCCCCTTGGCCTTCAAGTCGTTGCAGATGTCCATAGTTTGGCGGGACTGCCAGACTATGGCGTTATATACAGGTTTGCCTGTGGTTTTGTCCC
>NZ_JBYKYF010000178.1:0-4124 GCF_057736855.1 Sporomusa sp. | reverse complement strand
CCACCGTGGTTTCCCGCTGGTTGGTGATCCCGATGGCAGCAATATCGCTGGGATGAATGCCGGCCTTGGCTACAGCCTCAGCAGCCACACCAATTTGCGAGCTCCAGATTTCATCGGCATCATGCTCTACCCAACCTGGTTTAGGGAAAATTTGAGTGAACTCTTTTTGCGCAATGGCGATGATATTGGATTCTGCGTCGAAGACAATGGCCCGCGAACTAGTTGTTCCTTGGTCAAGCGCAAGTACATACTTTTTGCTCATGACAACAACTCCTTATTATTTAATTTATATTTGAATATTTGAGATTTATATAGAAAAATTAAAGTATTCCTGCGGCTTTAGCCACCATAAAGGCTACGCATGCACCCACCATTGGACCAACCACTGGAATCCAGGCATACCCCCAGTCAGAACCGCCTTTACCGGCAATTGGCAAAATAGCATGAGCAATACGAGGGCCTAAATCACGGGCCGGATTGAGTGCGTAGCCGGTAGGACCGCCAAGACTGAGGCCCAGCGCCCAGACCAGCATACCAACGAGATAAGGACCAAAACCGGGAGGGAATGTGCCGACAGGTTTGGAAAAAATAACAAAGATTCCGATAATCAACATGGCAGTGGCAATGATTTCGCACAAGAGGTTAGCAAAAGTATTGCGGATAGCTGGAGCTGTACTGAATACTGCCAGTTTTAACCCTTTGTCTTCAGTAACTTCCCAATGTGGTAAGAAAGCCAGCCAGACGACAATGCCACCAGCAATGCCACCAGCGATTTCAGCCAACATGGTAACTAATGCATGACCAGGCTCATATACGCCCAAGAAGGTTTTCGCCAAAGTAACTGCCGGGTTAAGGTCAGCTTGCGGTGCGCCGGTAGCTATTGCGCTAAATACACCGAGCATAACCGCCATGGCCCAGCCCGTTACAATGGTTAGCCAGCCTGCACCTTCAGCTTTGGATTTGGATAATAGGCAGTTGGCAACAACGCCACAACCAAAAATACAAAGAACCATTGTGCCAAAAAATTCACCAAACAAATTTGACATAAATAATACCCTCCTTTTCTCTTGTAACGCATTAGACCTACTAACCATCTGCCAATACTTTTACCTACCGCCAATATCTCCTCCCAATCCGGACAAAAAAATAAAAGTCACAAAATTAACATCAAAACAGCCTTGCTGTTTCAATGAAAATTCGGACTTTTCTTCATCTCTGTCCCATATTATATTGTTTGGTAAAGTATATTCGACTTAACTTTTTTAATTCCTGCTTATTTTTGAAAAATTCTAAAAGTTATTATTTTCACTTATATTTAAACTTATTTTACTATATAAGCCGAATCCTCTTACCCCAATTACTCCCATAACTCGCGTTTGCTGGCACTTACCGCACTGAGACCGTTACTAATAGCCTGTTTGATATCTTCGCTGGTATGCATCAGGCCACCGCCCAGAATTGGCAACCCAGTCAAATCAGCCAATTGTGACACAACACTTGCCGGAATCGATGCCGGTAGTACTTCCAAAGCATCCGGTTTATAGGATTTCAGTAAATTGACTCCTGTTTTGATGGCTTCCGAATCCATCAAGAATAAGCGATGAATTACCAGCATTCCTGATTCGCGGGCCAGCTTTCCTAATTGCGGTTTGGTTGTAATAACAGCCGCCACGCCCATTCGCGCTAAAAATACAATACCTGCTTTATCTTTACCAACCCCCCCGAGTAAGTCCAAATGCACCAGTATCCGTTTATTATTGGCACGGGCTTGCACCAAAAGCTCAGGTAATATATTGATATCGCCAAACAGCAAACTGATACTAGGACTGGAGGAATGCGCCAGCGCATACTTGAAATCCTCGTAATTGCGTGGCGCAGGTATTACGTAGCCGTTGCATAGTAATTTTACAATACTGCGTTCTGCCATTAGACATTCACCGCCCTGTTAAAAGTTACTTATTTCCTTATTCGCCATTTCTTAGTAGATACCTTCACTGTGATACTAATTATTCCAGATAATATTATGTTAATATGTCAAATTCACAAACAACAGCTGACAGCAAGTGCTTGGAACTTGCCTTATGCCAAATCTTTTTTGGCGGCCATGCTATGCCAGCTAGATCATCATGGCAGAAGCCTTATAGTCGTTCTTACATTATTAACAGACTCATGTTACGAGGTGGGTACAGACAAAAACTGTTAACCTTATAAAGATTAACAGTTAGACATACTGTTTGATTCAAGCACACCCACTGTTCAAAGCAGGTGTTCTTTACACTCAATGTCTTTTACGCTTGCTTGACGCAGCAATCCCTAATTCCTCCCGATACTTAGCGATCGTCCGTCGTGAAAGCATAATCCCCTTCCGATTTAAAACATCACATAATGCCTGATCGCTTAATGGGTGGCTAGGGTCTTCAGCAGCAATAAGTTCTTTTATCTCCTGTTTCACGCGGCTAGCTGATATGTCTTCCCCACCGATTCCCTGAACGCCAGAAGTAAAAAAGCTATGCATACCAAAAACACCATGGGGAGTGGCAATATACTTATTGGCTGTAGCCCGGCTTACCGTTGATTCATGAACTCCAATTTGTTCGGCCACTTTTTTCATGGTTAGCGGCCGGATAAATTTGGGGCCATATTCAAAAAACTCACTCTGTAAATTAATAATGGCTTCCGTAACATTATATAAAGTACGCCGGCGCTGTTCGATGCTTTTTATCAGCCAAACAGCAGCATTAATCCGGCTTTCAACATATTTACGCGCATCACTGTCGGCTTCCCGGACAACTTCGCGATAATAGGGATTGATGGCTAGCTGAGGCACATGATTGTCATTAATATGGATGCTATAGCCATTATTCACCCGTTCGACAGTCACATCAGGAATAATGTATGCTGCCTGACCTCCACCGAAAGCCCGTCCAGGTTTAGGATCAAGGGTGCGAATGATATCAACAGCCTGCTGCACTTCCTGCAGCGAGCAACGATGCTTGTCGGCAATTTGTTTATAACGGCCCGCAGCCACCTGATCAAGATGCTCTTTGATCACCGCAGCAGCCAGATCAATTATATCACTAGCAAATTCTAGTTCTAGCGCTTTATGCTCTAATTGAATGAGTAAACATTCCTGCAGGCTGCGAGCGCCTACGCCCAAGGGATCAAAGGTTTGAATTAATTGCAGTACTTCGATTACCGCTGGTTCTTCTACGCCTAAATGGAGTGCGGCTTCGGCAGTTGTTCCGCATAAATACCCATTGTCATCAATACAACCAATAAGATATTTTCCAATCATTAGCTTGGTGGTGTCAGATACCGAAAAATGCAATTGCATTTCCAGGTAGTCTTGCAGCAAAACGGCATCAGTATCTGCAATTTCCCGCCGCGAAGTAGGTTCTGATGCTCCCGGATGCATGGTAGCCGTTGTTTCTGTACCACTTAGTAAATATTCCATCCAGCCATCAGCTTCTAGCTGAGTATCATCATACTCCTGATACTCTTGGACGGGTACTTCGGCTTCCGGTGCAGGTTCCTCCCCGTGCTCATCTCCAATAGGTTCAAGTACTGGGTTTTCCATTAATTCTTTTTCTACCAGTGCCGCCAATTCTGTAGCAGGCAGTTGGAGAATAGCAATTGCCTGGCGTAATTGGGGAGTCATTATTAATTTTTGTGTTGTTTCCAGCTTAAGTCCGTAGTCCAAATGCACAACGTTCCCCCCTTAAATGTATGCCTGTCCTTCTATCACAATACTATGAGAATTCTTACTAATCTATGTCAGCAGATTCGTGGCAATTGTTCGCCAACCGGCATATCCAGCAGACGCAAACCGCCTATGGTAGTTTTTAGTGCCACCTGTCCGGCCGGTTGTTCTGTCACGATACCAATCACGCGAGCAGCAGTGCCTAATGGATTAGCACGCATGATTGTCAGAAGTTTTTCACTATATTTTCTTTCGACAAAAACAACAACTTTTCCTTCATTGGCAAGGTATAATGGATCAAATCCTAGAATTTCGCAGACTGCCTGTACTTCCGGGCGCACTGGCAAGGTACTTTCCTCCAAGATGATCCCAACACCTGCATCGAGGGCAATCTCATTGAGCGTTGTCGCCAGTCCGCCGCGGG
>NZ_JBYKYF010000177.1:0-6313 GCF_057736855.1 Sporomusa sp. | reverse complement strand
GAAGCAACACTAAAAGCCATGGAGCGATTTGCGCCTAATGTTATCTTTTCCTCTCCTTCTTATATGACAGGCCTGACACGGGCGGCCGAGCGCCTGGGGTATCGTACGTGTCTGGATAAGATAATCCTCGCAGGTGAAGTGCTAACATCTGAGCATACACAGCTTTTCACCAGTTATTGGGGGGCAGCCGTCTTTGATAGCTATGGATCAACAGAGATTGGGAGCGCCCAAACCATTGCTTTACCGGAATGTACAGCCTTTCATTTGAACGATTTGCATCTTATCACCGAAATTATTGATCCAATGACAGGCAAGCCGGCTGATGAAGGTGAATTAGTATTTACTACTATCCGAAGAGAAGGTATGCCGCTCATCCGGTACCGGTCTGGCGATAAAGCGCGTTGGGCTGAGTGCGGCTGTTGGCTGCCCCTTAAGGCTATTAAGCTTTTGGGGAGAACCGATGACATGATTGTAGCCGGAGATATGAATATTTATGGCCGAGTTATTGCTGACGCAGTAGGAAATATTCCCGGAACCACCGGTAGAGTGCAAATCACAGTAACCAAAGAAGGGCTGACAGATAAACTGTCAATTACGATTGAAGGTCATACAACCGAGGCAAAAATACGGGAGGCTTTGCTTACATCATATCCGGAACTGGATACAAACTTGAAAAATGGCAATTTGTATTTAACCATTGAGCAGGTTGATATTCTGGCTTCACAGATAAAAAATGTAAAAGTATTGGATTTAAGATGACTTTAGTGCCTGTGAATGTACAGACTATCGGGCGCTACCTTTGTTTCAACAATATGTAGTGAAAATCTTAAGGATAGTTTGACTTAGATAAATTTAGCTAAATAAAAAAGACACCATCCATTGGATGGTGACCCTATATCCTATATATTGCACTGTGCTTTTACTCAGCAGGATTAAATGACGCCAGCTAAGTGAACTAAGTTTAACACATATAAGGTGACTGCTACAAATACAAAAGCGGCCCCCCCTAGTTTAATTGCTTCCATAATTTCACCTCTTTTCTTGACCATACTTCAGCCGATACCTAACAGGTTTGAGGGAACGACTGATTACAACGAGTGTGACTGGATAAATATAAGGCTCTTATAGGGTACTCCTATTTAAGTATTCACGCAAGCTGCGTTTTGGAGCATATTAATAGAAATTTGGTGCTGATGTGACAAAATGGCTAATTAGGTAACATATGGTTAAAAATTCCCTTGATAATTTACGTATAATATAAAATAATCTAAATAAAGTTAATTTAATGGATTTTTTTAAAAAATAGAAAGATACAAAGGCTATATATCCCATTAAATCAAAGGATATAAGTGGATAAATCAGCGCTACATGGAACATCGATATTTTTATTGACATTTATAAAAAGTGGTGGTAGAGTATGTAAGTAACCTAAACTTAATACCGAAATTCGTATGAAGATAATGGGAGAGAGATTGTATAATCCGCCGAAGATGTTATGCTTTCAGGCAAAAGGACCGTTATTGGACGAAACTCTGGAGAGCCTCGATAGAGCACCGAAGGAGCAAGCTGATTTATTTTTAAATTAGTGAATCTCTCAGGTAAAAGGACAGAGCCGATTAGCTATTTTGTGAGGCCAAATGTTTATTTGGTCTCTTTCTGTATTTTATGGGGCCAGATTTTGCTAATTTGGCCTCTTTTTGCTCTTTCGGAGGACGGTGTGGTGATTTTTGGTAATAAGTGTTAACTTTGCGCTCATAGTAACGCAGATCTAAAAACAGTAACACTAAGAAAGGCGGAAATGTTTATGATGGAAAATCAAAGTTTAGCGAGAGGACTGAAAAATCGCCACGTTCAATTGCTTGCGATTGGTGGGGCAATTGGTACAGGACTATTTCTGGGGTCAGGTCGGTCTATTCACTTGGCAGGCCCATCTATTTTATTTGCCTATATCATAACAGGGATCATTTGTTTTTTTGTTATGCGTGCCCTTGGCGAATTATTGCTTTCTAATTTAAAATACCATTCTTTTGTCGATTTTGTACGTGAGTATCTGGGAAACGGAGCTGCATTTATTACTGGTTGGACTTATTGGTTTTGCTGGATTTCCCTTGCTATGGCTGACGTAACAGCTGCTGGCATGTATATACAGTACTGGTTCCCCGATATAGCCCAATGGGTTCCCAGTCTTATGATTTTAGTAGTATTACTCATTATGAATCTTACTGCAGTGAAGCTGTTTGGTGAAATGGAATTTTGGTTTGCCTTAATTAAAGTAGTTGCCATTCTATCATTGATTGTCATTGGTACATTCATGATTATTAAAGGTTTTGCTACTGATGCTGGTGCATCCAGCTTTTCCAACCTCTGGAGTCATGGCGGTTGGATTCCTAATGGGTTAAGCGGCTTTATTCTTTCCTTCCAAATGGTTGTTTTTGCATTTACCGGTATCGAATTGGTTGGGTTGACCGCTAGTGAAACGGAAAATCCGGAACGGGTTATTCCTAAGGCTATCAACAATATTCCTATCAGAATTATTATCTTCTATGTCGGAGCACTGCTGGTCATTATGAGCATATATCCATGGACTGCCATTAGTCCGGCTAAGAGCCCGTTTGTCCAGGTATTTTCTGCTATGGGGATTGCGGCTGCTGCATCGATTGTCAATTTTGTTGTTTTAACATCAGCGGCATCGGCTGGTAACAGTGGGATTTTTAGTACAAGCCGTATGGTTTACTCTCTGGCACAAGAAAATAATGCGCCTGAATCCATGAAAAAATTAACCTCCAATCGTATTCCGGCTAATGCGACTATGATGTCGACAATTGTTGTTCTGATAGCGATTATTCTGCAATACATTATGCCGGAGGGTGTATTTGTACTAATTACCAGTATATCCACATTCTGTTTTATCTTTATTTGGGCTATTATTACTATCTGCCATTTAAAATACCGTAAAACCAATCCTGAACTAGCTGCTAAAAATAAGTTCAAAATGCCGTTATATCCAATCATTAACTATATAATTTTAGCGTTTTTTGCTTTTGTTTTAATTTCACTGGCACTCAATGAGGAAACTCGTGTAGCCCTGTTTGTGACACCTATATGGTTTATCATGCTGGGTGTGATATACAGGATATGTAAATCAAGAACGAAAGCGGAAGAGGGACAAACTAGTTTAGTATAATGTATGATGTAGAGGCTGTCTCCCAGTAAAAAAGGAAACAACAGGGTCAGCGTATTATTTTGTCTTATAATGTATTGCAACATACAAGAATCGGGTAATTTAACAAAAGACACCATCCCAATGGGTGGTGTTTTTGTTCATAAGGTGTATAACGATGCTTACAATCCCATTAAATCAAGTGTTTTTCTATCAACTATACCTGTAGGTTTAAGGCCATGATCATGTTGAAAGCGCTTAACTGCAGTCTCGGTTTCTTTATTAAAAAAACCGTCAGCTCTTTCTTCTAGGTATCCTAAATTTCTTAGGTGGATTTGCAGTTTTACAACATCAGGCCCCATTACATTAATTTTTAACTGGCGTTGGATGGGAACAGGGTGGTTTTCGATTTTTACTGGTGTCCCAATGGGAATCCACTCATATAATTCTTCAATATCTTTATTTCGCATGCGAATACATCCATGGCTAGCGTAATGACCGATGCTCCATGGTTGATTCGTACCGTGGATGCCATAACCTCCCCATGGGACATTAAGCGCCAGAAAGCGGGTGCCAAAGATATCGCCAGCCCTATAGGACTTCCAAATAATCACCCACTCGCCAACTGGCGTTGGAGTTTCACTTTTGCCTACGGCAACTCGGTAGGTCTTGTATACTTTACCATTTTCGAGGACTTCTAATGTGCGAGAGGGAATTTTGATATGAATAGAAATATTCCCTTTAGGAGCTTCTGTCGGCTGATTCGGAATGGCGGCTAAGTCTCGTTCATCCCAGTAATTAAGTATATTGATCCAGGCAAATAAGCTGATAAGCAATACGGTTACTATCGAAAGCAGCTTAGGTGGTTTTCTGATAAATAGACTTTTCATAAATTTCCCTCCTAAAAATGACGTTACAATCATATGATGCAGGAAGAAAAATTATAACAGTTGCTATCGTGTTCGGTTTAGTGAGCAGTTTTTAGCGTATCGTCCGTACTGCTCCTTGGATTGAATGGAATGTTAACTAGCCGCATCTTCCAAGATGTCTACTCGGGAGCGTGGTTGTTCAGCTCAGCTTATCCTGCTGGGTTCTTTATTTTATGGATTAAAACCTTTTCCTACCGAAGTTACACGTGACAGGAATCTAATATGGTATAATAAATAATAGAAGTAAAACACTAGCCTATAAGGAGACTTAGCATGACCGCAAGGCAAACTCACCTTGTTTTTGACACCAAGCTTGGCAGCACCAAACCAGTGACTGTTGTCGATAAGGGCTACAAATGTCCTTTTTGCTGCCGTAATGAACTGGAAGGCATCATCGCCGAAGACGGGCCAATACTTCTCCTAGCTAATAAATACCCAGTTCTTCAGGACACCTTCCAGACCGTCCTGATTGAAACTGATGACTGTACTTCGGAACTGTCAAAATACTCCAAAGAACACCTTTACCGGGTCATCCGGTTTGGTACAGAAAAATGGCTGGACATGATTGCTACTGGTGAATTCGCTTCAGTCCTGTTTTTCAAAAACCACGGCCCTAGCTCAGGCGGTTCTATTCGCCACCCACATATGCAAATTGTCGGCCTCCGTTATCTTGACTATACCGCCAATATTCCCCCGGCCAGCCTCGAAGGCATTGTCATCAGCCGTAACGGCGATGTTGAACTGACTATTGCCGATAAGCCACTGGTCGGTTTTGTTGAAATGAATATTAAACTCTCTGATCTCGGGCAAATCGACCGTTTAGCCGAGTACCTGCAGATCTGTGCCCACTATTTTCTTCATCATTTCAACCGCCAGTGCAACAGTTACAACATTTTCTTCTATTATATCGGCGGCCAGATAACTGCCAAAATCATGCCGCGGTTTGTTACTTCACCAATATACATCGGCTATGCCATTCCTCAATTGTCCACCCGCATTGCTGATATCGTCGCTGATCTCAAGAAAATATATGGATTATAATTGTATTACTGGTTTTCGGACCTGGGTAACGATTCATTCACGTAAGTTCAAAAACAAGGAAGTCAAGTTATGAAAAAATCAAGCATATTGGCAACCATTAAGAATATAGCCCGTATTCAAACCGATTTTTCCACTAAATTCGGTGTTCCCCGCCAAAGCGGGCTTGTTTCGCTAAAATCTACGATTATCTTTGAGCCGCCATATCGAGATCCCAGTGCCATTCGCGGTTTGGAGGGATTTTCACATATCTGGCTGATTTGGCAATTTTCTGAAGCGGTAGGGAGCAAATTTTCGCCGACAGTCAGGCCGCCACGGTTAGGCGGGAATACCCGGATGGGCGTATTTGCTACCCGCTCGCCATTTAGACCCAATCATTTAGGGCTTTCATCTGTTAAACTGGAACAGATTGAGCTGCATCCAGAATGGGGACCGATACTTCATGTGTCAGGTGCAGACATGATTGATCAAACGCCAATTTTTGATATTAAGCCTTATCTACCGTTTACGGATAGCCATCCAGAAGCTACAGCTGGTTTTGCTGCCCCATTTGAGGATTATAAGTTGCAGGTGATTTTTCCCGAAAAGTGGCTCAAGCTGATCCCTGAACCTTTGCGCCAAGGATTAGTTAATGTGTTGGAACAAGATCCTCGTCCAGCTTATGTTCGGGATCCAGCCCGCATTTTTGGCATTCCTTTTGCCAGTTTTGATGTTCGTTTTACTGTAGACAATGACATCCTTACCGTTGTACATATTGAATGTCTTGACAAAACGTAATTACTGTCTTGCGAGCGAAAGGTATCCGGATATTTGGTAAAGGATATTTTCAATAGTAATAAGTAGAAGAGGGATTTATTTGCATTTTGTAGCAATAGACTTTGAAACCGCTAATTCTGATAGAGCGAGTATTTGCTCTGCAGGGTTGGCACTTGTGCAAGATGGTGCATTAATTGAAACGAAATACTGGTTAATAAGACCAAGTGAGCTTCGGTTTCATCCAATAAATGTTTCCATCCACGGCATTACCGCGAAAGATGTTCAGGATAAACCAACATTTGCTGAAATCTGGGATGAAATGAAGTCGTACATACAGGGAAGTGTAGTGCTGGCGCACAATGCCAGTTTTGATCTGGGATGCCTGCGGGAAGTATTAACTAGGTATAACTTAGAGTATCCGAATATTGCC
>NZ_JBYKYF010000176.1:0-6319 GCF_057736855.1 Sporomusa sp. | reverse complement strand
GAGTTATCTGATCGGCTGTTAATGACCGTTGGTAAGCTGTATCCTGGCGGTTACATTCCTGCCAGGTTAAACGCCAAGACTAAATCAAAACAGTGCAAACACAGCAATTTTGTAGTTACAACGAATGCATAAAGGCAGAATAAACAGCACCTTACCCTTGGCGTAAAGTGCTGTTTATTGCATCTAATACTATGTGGAAGTAATCTTCTTATTTTTTTTATATGGCGAAGTTTTAGTTACTTGTAACATCTGTGTTAAGAGTGCTTTGTGCCATCTGCTTGTTATTCACTTTATAGAGTTTTATGTCATAGTATACTTTGAAGGATAGCTTTGATAAGCCTTCATCCTGCTAATAGAACGTAATCAAACAATTAACATGAAGGAGGATGGTTATGGAGAATAGTTTACTGTTTGTTTCGACGCTTATTATGTATCTTATTGGCTCATATGCACATGCAAAGATTGGAAAGAAGTTTGGTATTGGCTCCATGGTACAATATTTTATTCCGGTGTATAGCAATGTGTTGATATGCCGCTGCGCTAAAGTATCACCATGGTGGATTCTTGGATTGTTTGTGCCTTATGTTAATATTGCAGTAGTTGTTTATATGTATGGGTCACTCGCAGCGCAGTTAGGTAAAAGTTTTTGGGTTAATGGTCTTGGGTCACTAGTATTTGGGATTCCTGTGTTTATCATGGCGTGGGATAAATCAAAACCTGTCAATACCATAAAATTAGGTTCTTCGAGTGTGAACTAATTAGGTGTTTTTATCGTTTGACTTTAATAGTGAAAGCCGCTGTAGCAATTATCATAATAAACTTTGGATTCATCTTACTATGAAAAGGCCACTCCTTGGGAATAGGAATGGCCTTTTCATAATGGGAGCTTTTACTTAAATTTTGTGGTTCCAAAAAAGACTTGATGAAAGAAATCTTTTGTTTTTTCTGGTCCCAGGACAGCTTTAAATACATCGGTAGAAACACCGCCGGTATCAACCAGTCCATCGATATAGTCCTGCGTAATGCGCCATTTGGTCTGTCTATCCATTTCCGAAAGCGGTTCGTAAGCATGCTCCATTTCAATAAACAATTTCAGGTTTTCTGTGAACAGCGAGAATATTTCTTCATCCTGTTGCGGTGATGTGTTTTTGGCTGTGCAGACAGAGCGCATGGAATCATACCAGCATTTTTTTAGCTCCATATCTGGCAGCAAGGAATGTTTGACTTTAATGGCCCTGAACTTATCCATATAGGATAGGTATAGTGGGTCCTTTTCTTTTACTAGGTCATAATACTCAATCAAAAAACTGCGTTTTTGCTGAATATATAAATAGTCGGTCGAAAATAGCGGCAGATTCTTATAATAGGGGGTGATAACAAAGGAAACCATCTGCAGTGCAGGCGAATCTTTCGAATCCATGACCAAAAGATTACCAACACCTACAATCTCATATTGCTTAATCGTGTAGGCCATATTTTGTATGGTAAGCTGGGAAAACTCTCCGGGATCAAGTTCTTTAAGCTGGTAATTAGCAGCCAGTATATTCATACCGGTCTGGATTTGTTTTTCAATGGCTTGCTTATTGACGGCAAAAAAAGGATCTTTTTTAATTTCATTCATTATGCTATCTCCTTACACTCAGGTATCAATTAAGCTTGCCTGCACGATCCAACTCAATGATAGGCTGGATCTTTTCCAATAATGCGGGTCGTTCCTTTTGAATTTGCTGCTTATGCGCTAAAATGGCCTTCCATACTTTTTTCGGCACCTTAAACTGGCTGAAATCTCCGTCTAATATTTCGCCTTCAAGCAACGAAAACATATAGTCAAGTTCTTCATCTGAGTACTTTGGACGCATAGCCAAAGTGCTGTATAATTTTACAAATTTAACAGGATCGGCACGATTAAAATCAAAAGCTTCATTCCACCAGCAAGTATACTGCTCAAAACCATTCTTTCCGATTAATTCATCTTTGATTGCATTGGCCGCATGGTAACCGCACATAATGGCTCCCTGAACAAGCACTTCCACATAAGCTGCACTGTCACCAATTACTAGTACATTACCTGCATAAGGTTTTTGGATTGGAGAGTAAGATTTAAGAGAACAGCCTGTCTGCTCAAATATACGGGCATTTGTAAAGTGTTTGCTCATAGGACTATTGTTGATAAGGTTTTCAAACAATTTTTCTGGTGGCGAATCTTTGGTACCCATAATGGTTAATTCGATAGCCTCTTTACCCTCCAGCGAAGATTCAACCATGACTTCGGCAAATGGATGATACTTGCTTCCATAAAATTGGTTCCAGCTATGGGGTTCAAAGCCTGTGGTATTTTCCATTTTATAACTTAGTACAAGCGGTATACCAAAAAGCTTTCTGCCTTCATTAAAGCCAAATATACCGGTAATTTTGGCGTTGGCACCTTCCGCAATGACTAATTTCTTGGCCTTAATGGAAGTAGCATTTTCGTGATGTTTGACATCAATCCTGACATGGTCACCTAAATCTTGTCCACCGGTTGCAACAGTATTTAATCTGATTTCCACACCATGGTTGTCGCATTCAGTAAGTAAATCCTGCAGGAGCTGACCTTTATCAAATTTAATGGCAAATGGACGATGATCAGAATGGGCCAGATGAATTCTATAGCCGCTGGGAGAGTGATGGTAGTTATCGGTGATGGGCAATAATCTCCCCGTGTAGGTGATATCAAACCCATTCCTGGTAAACAGTACTTTATTACCCTGGATTTTAAGACTCTCATTTTCATAGCCTTCGTCCATAACGAATTGAGCAGAGCAAGCCCGTTTTATTTTTTTAATATCCTGTTTCATCTCAATCAGAGTTACTGTAAGGCCCAATTCGGCCGCAGTTTTGGCAGCCATGAGGCCAGCTGGGCCGGCACCAATTATAGCTAAATCACACATATTGTTCATCGTTATGCTCCTTATTTCTTAAATGTATCTGTCAGAGTCATGGTATGCATTTTTTCAATTTTTTCGTAAATGAGAGGTCGTTCCCGTTTAATTTGCTCCTTATGCACTAAGATGGCATCCCACATCAATTTCGGTGTTTTATATTGACTGTAAGTACCTTCTAATGTTATGCCTTCAATGAGAGAAAATAGATAATCAATTTCATCATCCGTGTAGGTTGGAACCAGGGCATAGCCTTGCGATACTAACAGATAGTCATCCCGATTAAATTCAAACGACTCGTTCCACCAGCGGGTATACTGTTCAAAACCATCGTTTCCTCGCAATTCTTCATAGACGGCTTTGGCTGCATGATAGCCGCACATTAAGGCTCCTTGAACTTCGACTTCAACAAAGGCAGCACTATCACCAATGCTAATAATATTACCGCTATAGGGTACTTTTAAGGAGGAGAAAGCTTTAACAGCACAGCCTTGTTTACTGATTAATTTTGCATTCGCAAATTGTTTTTTTAGTGGACTGTTTTTGGTTACATTTTCATAAATGGTTGCAGGTCGTAGGTGTTCACTTCCTGACAGGGTTAATTCAAATACATTATCTCCATATAAACTAGGGCCGATAATTACTGGTGAATTGGAATGATAGGCCTTACCATAGTAAAGATTCCAACTGTTTGGTTCAATCCCTGATATTTCTTCAAGGATGTATTTTATTACATGAGCGGTAGCAAAGAGAGTTCGATTTTTATTGAGACCAAAGATTCCGGTTACATGGGCATTCGCTCCCTCGGCAATCACTACTTTTTTGGCATTGATGCTATAGCGAGTATGCTCATCTTTGAGATTTATACTTACATAATCGCCTTTATCTGATCCGCCAGAAGCTAGGGTTGACATTCTGACGTCCACGCCCAACTGCTCACATTCTTGACATAAATCATCAATAAGTTTACGTTTGTCAAATTTTTTGGCAAAGGGACGTTGGTCAGGATGCGCAAAATGGATTTTATGCCCTTTTGGTGAGACATAGTATTTATTGGTGACATCCACTAATGCTCCAGAATAGTTAACTTCAAAATTATTTTTGGTAAAAATAATTTTTCCAGCCTCGATTTTGATGTATTCATTCTCATAGCCATCATCAAGAATGAATTGGGCAGAACAGGCTCGGCATAACTGTTTGAAGCTTTTGTTTTTCTCAATAAGTACAACCTTCAACCCTAGTTCTGTTGCCGTTTTGGCTGTCATAAGTCCTGCAGGACCGGCTCCGATAACTAATACATCAATGCTAGTATTCATTATTCATACCATCTCCTTTGGGGTGATAAGTCGCACACAGGCTTATCACTAATCGTTGTATACCAATTGTTTTCCGTTTTAACAATGGTTGGCGTTTTCTGAGACAACCTTTACTTTCTATAACTAGCTTTCCTAGTAGGCTTTGTGAGTATTCTCAGAACTTTGCATGAATCGGATATGGGAAAGATGTTAAAGAACAGCTAGCAAGTTAAGTGACAAGGAGTTTAAGGAAATTCAGGAGAATAGTTAAATATAGTTTAATGTAATGGCTAAGATATAGTGAAAAGTAAAGGAGAAACCATGATTGGATCGCATGTTAGGGCTTTCCGGTGTCGGGCCTGTGGCTACTGCTGTTATAGAAATAAACCATGGGATTCATACCTGGCAGTTGATGAAGGCACTTATGAAAAAATAAGTAATGAAGGAATTGACGATATCCAGCGCAATATAGTTACTGTTCAACATGTAAGACAGCTAAAATGTACTGGCAATCACTGCTCATTCTTAAATAAACACAATTTATGCGAGATACATCTGAAGTATGGTTATGAATATTTGCCTGATGCCTGTAAAACTTATCCGCGAATCATTGGTTTAAGCCCACGAGGGATAGAAATTTCGCTTGTTTTTATTTGCCGCGAAGCCATTAAGACCATTATTAGCCAAAATAAGATCGTGTTTAGTGAGGAACCGATTTGCGGTTTCATTCATCCCAATAGTTATCATTATGAAATTTTCTCTACTGATGAATATGACCAGAAACGTATAAACGCATACTTTGCGTTTTGGCCTAAAGTCATACACGATTTGCAAAACAGATGTCAGCCCTTAAAACAACGTTTATTGATTTTAGGGGAAGAATCTCTGCGGCTTAGTGAATATATTGACAGTACAAGCGCATCCTTAGAAACGAGTATGAAGGATTCATTGAAAATCTTGCATACCATTCTTATAAGTAGAACCTATGAAGCGGAAAATGATTATACTGAACAGTATATTGAAAACCTAAAGAAAATTGGTGCTGTTATCACTGAGGATGCTTTTTCCTTAGCTGAATTCCAGAATATTAAGGAAAGGTTTATTGACAGAGAATATGCCCAATATGAATATGTCTTAGAAAACTATGTAGTGAACTTTATGACCACTAACATCTATTTTTTCAATGGGTCAGTCTTTGGCTATATGATGTTGATGCTGCTGGTAGCTTCCATTATGGTCTTTATGTCAGGATATGCCGCATTCTACAGGCGTTCCCTGGATGAAGAAATCATTATATTAGCCATTCAGACTGTTGATACAGGATTTTTTGGCCATTTTAATTGGTTTTCAAATAGAATTACGGATATTATCAAACAGTACGGAATTAGTAATACGGCTAACATTGCCGCAGCTCTAGGACAAATATTGTAGTAGGGGAGAAGGCCGTAAATACCTACATTTGGAGTTAATGATTTTTAAGCCTTTTGATTGACTAGCTATAAATAAAGATTTACAATAATGATATATCATGTTATGCAGGGGGCTGTTATGAAAAAATATATTAGAATATTACTCACGACACTTACCATTTGTTGTTTCTCTATGGCTGCTGTTGCGGCATTACACCCAGAAACTGCAAAAGAAATCGCAGCAAAAGCAGTTCCGGATTCGGCAGAATTTGTAGAAATCGAAAATGACTCTGATGAATATGAAGTGAAATTTATTGATAGTAATAGAAAAATTAAATATAGTGTTGACGTAAGTAAAGAAAAAGAAGCTGTAACCAAATTTGAGATGAAAAGAATTTATGACTATGGCAGTAACAACATTATCCTGTCCCAGCAAGAGGTAGTATCTATTGTTAAGAAAGAATATCCTGATGCGGCAATTACTAAAGTTAAACTAGATAGTGATGATGGTTTAAAAGAATATAAAGTAAAATTTACAACCCCTGACGTGGAGGGGGAAATGGAAATCAACCCACAAACCGGGGTTGTTATTGGAAAAACAATAAAATATGTAAAATAAAACAAAGAGGCTTACTAAGCCTCTCAGATTGTAGACAAAGCCGCTTTTATGCCGTAAGGCAAAAAGCGGCTTTCT
>NZ_JBYKYF010000175.1:2119-6339 GCF_057736855.1 Sporomusa sp. | reverse complement strand
AGCATTATAGCGCCGTTCGCCGTTAACGGTTACAAGTTCCAATACTGACTGGCCGCTCATGTATTTGGGGGCAACCTCTTTCAGTGAGCCATTATCAATTGTTAATATATTTTCTGTTATTTTGTATTGCGGATGATATAAAAAATTCCCTTTATTGTCAATCAGACTCGCATAGCCTGTTTCACCGACTTTAATCTCTTTGATAGTTGTTTGAACATGCTCCAAATCCAGCACAATACCCACAACACCAATAGCCTTGCCACCGACGACTATAGCTTTACTCACAGTCACAGCCGGCTTACCAGTCGATTTACTTTCATAAACATCAGAATAAGCTATATTTTGGGTTTTAATTCCCTTTTGATACCAATCCCGTTTGCGAGGATCAAAATCCGCAGCATACACGGTGCCCATAGCATCAAACATTTTCCCGTCTTCATAACCGACAAGAACATTACTCACCCCGCTGCTGGAATATTTGGCCGCAGCCAGTATTTCCCGAATATCGGCTGCTGAATATTGTTTCTGTCCCAATAGGAGCGCTTGATTGATTGCTAAAATTTCTTTTTCTCGTGTCCACTTTTCAATTTCAGCTACCGTACTTTCTGCCAACAAACCAATACTGGTACGTAGCTGCTTACTCATGGCATCATAGGCAGAATTGTAAGCTACATACCCAAGTATGCCAAAAGCCAGTACTATCGGAATTAAAAACAAGGCCAGCATTTTGTTCTTAAGCTTCAGATTTTTAAACATATTTCATCTCCCTCTCTTTAAAATAAATAAAAGTCATTATTTATTCTATCAAATCTTTACAAATATTTCAAAAAAATTCTATTTTTTGAAATATTTTACTTTTTTATAAATAAAATAATGTCGAATGACGTGATTGAACCTTAGAATGCTAAACAATCTAAACCGAAAAAAAGAACAGTCTCAATCGTTAAAGACTGAGACTGCATTACAAAAATTAAATTTCTTGTTTGTATGCTACCTTATTCTTCCCCATCGTACCAAGCAGGGCGTAAGAAACGCAGGTAACATGCTTCGCCAATTTCAGGACCGGGAGCGCGACGTCCTTTTTGGACACGAATTTCTTGACTACCGATACTTATCTGATAGTCAATAATTTCACCCAGAAACGCCTTGCGGCTGACAACTCCAGGCAATGCGCCCTCAACATTTTCGCTCACAAAATCAATTTCCGATGGACGGCTTGCCAAGGAAAGCAACCCTTTGCTGCCTTTATTTTCTGGTACATTCAAACTCTCCGGCAGCGGTATGTTCGCACCGCGGACAAACGCTCTATCTCCTTCCTTGACAACCTCCAAGAAGTTGGAGAGACCAATAAAGCTAAAAACGAATTTGTTGGCTGGATGATTGTATACATTAAGCGGCGTATCGATTTGCTGCACAACACCTGATCTCATAACCATTATGCGGTCTGAAAGCGCCATAGCCTCAGATTGGTCATGTGTCACATAAATAATGGAAAAGCCATATTTTCGTTGTAAATCTTTGATCTCAAACCGCATTTCTTCGCGCAAATGAGGGTCTAAGCTGGAAAGCGGCTCATCTAGGAGCATAACATCCGGATTGATGGCCAATGCCCGGGCCAGGGCCACCCGCTGTTTACCGCCTCCAGAAAGCGATGCCGGACTCTCCTCTGCGTGTTTCAGCAAATTTGTGGAGCGCAGAGCGTCTTTCGTGCGCTTATCAATCTCTGACTCAGGAAGTTTGCGAATACGCAGCGGAAAAGCAACATTTTCATACACTGACAGATGCGGCCATACGGCAAAAGCCTGAAATACCATACCAAAGTTACGATTTTCTGGCGGCAGGTAAAAATTACGCTTAGGAGATGATATCAGGCGGTCTCCGACGTAAATCTCCCCATCGCTCAAGTCCTCAAAGCCTGCCACCATACGAAGTGTGGTAGTCTTGCCACAACCGGACGGCCCCAGCATGGAGAAGCATTCACCCTTGCCAATCTCCAGATTCAACGAGTTGACAGCAGTAACATTGCCGAATTTTTTGGTTACGTTTACTAAGCGTATATGCGACATCGTCTTATGCACCTGCCTTTCTTGTCAAACGGTTGATCAGCATCTGACCTAAAACAATCAAAATTAGGGCAATGCCGGCCAAGGCCGCTGAAACTACGGTTTCGCCATCCTCATTCAAGGTATAAATAGCAACGCCGATAGTCCGGGTAGTTGGCGCGTAAAGCATAATAGAGACTGTCAATTCGCGCAAAGAGGGGAGGAATATGAGGAAGAAGGCTGCCAGCATGCCAGGACGCACCAGCGGTAACACAATATCTTTGAGTGTTTGCCACATACTAGCACCACAGGAACGAGCTGCTTCCATCAAAGAGTCATGCACCTGTTCCAGAGCCGCTGAATTGGCCTTGAGAGAAAAAGCCATGTATCGCGCAATATAGGCAACTAGAATGATCCAAATGGTATTATAGAGATTGATGCCAAACATTCCGCTCCAAGCAAGAATTACACCAAGAGCGATAACCGAACCTGGCACTGAAAAGGGCAGCATTCCTAAAAATTCTAAAATGCGTTTACCCCGTACATCCATCTTAACAATAACATAGGAAATCATAACCCCGGCGAGCATGGTAATAACTGCTGCGCCCAAGCCCAGTGTGACACTGTTCCAAATGGCGTCCTTGGTCACCTGGTAGTCAAAGAGGATAAATTTATAGTTGTCAAGTGAGAGATTCTCCGGTGTAAAGGGCAACCCGTAGGTTTTCAGTCCTCCTACGAGGAAAATAACTACTGTAGGCAATACGATGGTAAAAGCAATATATGCCAGACAAAGAACCAGGAGCGGTATCCGCAGAGCACGCAACTTCAGTTCCATTGGCCGGAAGCTTTTTCCGCCGATAATCTGATACTTTCCTTTGCTGAGGATCTTGCCCTGCAGCCAGATAATAAAAGCTGCCGTTACTACCAGCACAGTGGCAAGCACCGTACCTGTCCGTATAGAGTCAAAACTTCCCGCGCTCTGATGAATGCGTTGATAAATAAGTGTCGGAATATTATATATACCGTTTTCGATACCAAGCACAGCAACTGTACCAAAATGGGCCATAGAGTAGAGCATAATAAGCAGTGCGCCGGAAAGAATACTTGGCAATACCAAAGGAATTGTAATTTTTCTGGTGATGGTAAACAGTCCTGCTCCCGATATCCGGGCAGATTCTTCCAGTGTCGGGTCCATACGTTCAAGGGCACCGCACACTTGGATGAATACAAAGGGGAACAGATACATGACTTCGACCAACATGATGCCCAGATAGCTGTAAATATTAAATATAGGACCGTCAAAACCGAAATGCTCCATAAAAAATACGTTGATCATGCCAGCATTCGGTGAAAGCAGCATTTTCCAAGCAAGAGCGCCGATAAATGACGGAAGCATGAATGGTACTAAGAACATCGACTTCATAAAGGTTTTGTAGGGAAGATCTGTTCGTGTCACCAGCCAGGCAAAGAAAGTCCCGACAATGGTGCTGCCGATGGTCGTACCACTGGCGATAATCAGTGAATTCACTAACGCCTGATAGGTCTCTTTCTCTAACAGAATTTTAATAACATCTCTGAGGTTAAACTCACCATTTACCCAGAACGCATTGAAAAAAATTAACAGAACCGGAACAGCCACCACAATGACCAAGATGGCTATGGAAAGAAAGAGTATTATTTGCGCTGCACCAAAATTGCTCTTTTCAGTCATTGAGTTCATTGTTTTACCACCTCCGCAAGGCTTTCCGCATTAAACCACAAAAGGTTCCGGAAACTTACCACACAAGTTTCCCCCTCCTGGAACATCAGCCCCTTTGAGATAGCCTCATGGGTTTCGATACTGGTACGTAGATGTGCTCCATCCACCTCAATAAGATAATCCATCATCGCTCCCAAAAAGCTGGCGCGTTTTACCGTGCCTATTAAGCCTTTTAAACCGGTTCCTTGCGGAGCTATTTCCACGTCAGATGGGCGGAAACCAGCAACCCATTTAGGTGCGTCACCTTTAGGTGCCTCCCATGGAATCGGCTGATTACCATCGCCCACTAAAAAGGCTTCCCCTTCTCGCCGCACAGGTACGAAATTCGCGATGCCCATGAAATTGAACACATAGGGATCTACTGGTTGCTCAAAAATTTCCCAAGGAGTTCCTATCTGACGGATTCTGCCCTGCTCGTC
>NZ_JBYKYF010000175.1:0-2109 GCF_057736855.1 Sporomusa sp. | reverse complement strand
CATACGGTCCGAGATGGCAAGAGCTATTTCCTGATCATGCGTTACATAGAGAACCGTTATATTCAGCTTGCGTTGCAACTCTTTGATTTCAAACCGCATTTCTTCGCGCAGATTGGCGTCAAGGTTGCTTAACGGCTCATCTAAAAGCATCACTGAAGGATTGGCAACAAGCGCACGGGCTAAAGCCACCCGCTGTTGCTGACCGCCGGAAAGTTCTGATGGCAAACGACGATCAAGCCCTTTCATGCCGACCATCTCGATGGCTGCCATAACCCGATCCCGTAGTTCATCTTTAGGAACTTTAGCAATTTTTAAAGGATACCCGACATTATCAAATACTGTCATGTGCGGCCATACTGCATAATCCTGAAAAACTACGCCAAGCCCTCTTCTGTCAGGAGAAACAAATACCTTCCCTGCCGGATCGCTAACTACAGTATCATTAATGGATATTCTCCCAGCATCAGGGGCTTCAAAGCCGGCAATAAGCCTGAGCAGCACAGTCTTACCGCAACCTGACGGACCGAGAAGAGTAAAACACTCACCCCGTTTAATGGAGAGCGTGAGATTCTTGTGTACTTGATGTTTGCCGTAACTTTTCGCTATACCTTCTACCCGGATTATGTCCATGCTCTACCCTCCCATAATAGTAAACTTGTTTTCTCTATTGATTCTGCGTGCATACTGAGCGGTTGACAAATCAATTCTATTTTGTTCTATTTTGTCCGTTTTGGCGGACGGATTGTTCCGTCCGCCAAAGTAAGTAGTTGTTTTGCTTACATTATTTTTATTTTTTGCCTTGGAGAATTTCAGTGAACTTCTTAATTGTTTCTTCCTTGGAAGCCATCATTTCAACATAGTTAATCTTGATAGCACGTTTCAAGGCTTCATCAGGAGTAGGCAGGTTATATTTTTCTGGAATCTTTACGTCGGTACGCACTGGAAGTGTACCTTCAGCAGCAATCAGCGTCTGAGCTTCTGGGCCTAACAGATAATCCACAAATTTCTTCGCAGCATCAGCCTTAGTAGTCCCTTTAAATATCGCTACAGGACTAGGAGCAACGATCAGCTCTGGTGGATAATAAAGAGCTACTTTTGCACCCTTATCAATCTTGTCATTGGTTATATAGTCAACAGCAAGACTAGCTGCCAGTTCGCCTGAAGCAGTATCGTCAACAACCTGACCAGACCCTTTACCAATTCGGGCTTTGTTGTCGCGCAGTTTTTCAAAGAATTCCCAACCAAACTGTTTTTGTAGCAAGGCTACGCTCATGTAAGACGTACCAGAAAGTGCCGGGTCGGCAATACCGAAAGCTCCTTTATATTCTGGTTTAAACAAATCAGACCACTGAGTGGGAGGATTTTTAATTTTAACCGTATTAACGGCTATACCTAGTGTTCCTAAGCGAACTGCAGTAAAATGTCCGTCAAAATCATCGAATGGATTTAAAACTTCACTAAGCATGGGGGACTTGTACTGTTCTAAGATGCCTTCCTGTTTCATTTTTTAGAAATCAGGCACCTCGCTGGTCCAGATAACATCTGCCAGAATTTTGCCACTTTGCCGCTCGGCGGCAATTTTAGCCATGAGCTTGCCAGCGCCAGCAGACTGATAATCTACATCAATGTCGGGATATTTCTTTTTGAAGCCTTCCACAATCCCGCCAATGAGCGATTCCTTCATGGACGTGTAGATGATAAGTTTGTTGCTGTTAGCTGCTGGTGCAGCCTTTTCTGCTTTCTTATCGCCACCGCCGCCGCAACCTGCAAACAACATGCTGCACAACATGGTGATGGCAACAAGAAGAATGGTTCTTTTCTTCATTTCCCTAAAATCCTCCTTATACTTTGATTTTTTGCGCGAAAAAGACAACCTTCTCGCGTCTTATCTAAATTATCACACAATTGAAAGTTGTCTTGTATCGGAAAAATCCCCGATTTTGGTGTCGGAAAAATCCCTTACATCAGATTATTCAGTTGACAACAGACCATATTTTAAGGCATAACTGACTAACTCATTCCGTTTGGTTGCTTGCAGTTTCTCCATCAGCCGTGCCTTATAGGTATCCACGGTTTTAATACTGAGCGATAATTTCTCCGCCACTTCGG
>NZ_JBYKYF010000174.1:0-6369 GCF_057736855.1 Sporomusa sp. | reverse complement strand
GCTATTGAAAAAGGCTATATCCAGCGTGAAATCCAAGAAAGTGCTTACAGATGGCAAATGGAAGTAGAAAACAAACAGCGCATTATTGTTGGCGTTAACCAGTTCCAAATTGAGGAGAAACCGGTAGAAGGTCTATTACGAGTGGATGCTTCTGTTGGTGAATTACAAAAGAAAAAACTTGCAGCCCTGCGCGCTCGTCGGGACAATGCGGCTGTTGCCGCTACACTTGCTAAGTTAGAGGAAGGCTGCAAAAATGAAAACACTAATCTTATGCCGCTTATTCTTGATGCTGTTAAAGCCTATGCAACTCTGGGAGAAATTTGCGGCGTAATGCGTAAAGTATTTGGTGAATACGAAGCGCATGTAAGTCTATAAGTTAATAGGAGGGACAACGATGGAAAAACGTATTAGAGTATTGGTCGCAAAGCCTGGTCTCGACGGTCATGACCGTGGCGCCAAAGTCGTAGCCCGCGCTCTCCGTGATGCCGGATTTGAAGTAATATATACTGGTCTTCGCCAGACTCCAGAGCAAATTGTGGAAGCAGCGCTGCAAGAAGACGTAAATGTTGTGGCGCTCAGCCTGCTGTCTGGTGCTCATAATCACCTTTTCCCACGCATTGTTGAATTGTGCAAACAAAAGGGTTTGGACGATGTGCTAATCATTGGCGGTGGTGTTATTCCTGATGCGGATATTCCAGGACTTAAAGCTGCAGGTATAGCCGAAATATTTACTCCAGGCACACCGACAGCCAATATTGTTGAATTTATCAAAGCGAATGTAAAATAAACACCCTCTCAGAGTTTTGAGAGCGTACAGGGGATAGACATGAAGAATATCGTTGAAGAGGTGCTGGCTGGGTCCAAACGGGCCTTAGCCCGCGCTATCACCGCAGTAGAAAATGAGTACGATGAAGCAGCCGAGATTATGCAAAAACTGTATCCGCATACCGGTAATGCGCATGTTATTGGCATTACCGGACCTCCGGGTGCCGGAAAGAGTACACTTACTGATAAATTGGCCAAAGAATATCGTCGTTTGGGAAAAACTGTGGGAATCATCGCTGTGGATCCAACCAGTCCGTTTTCCGGCGGCGCTATTTTAGGTGACCGTATTCGAATGAATGAACTCACTCTGGATGAAGGGGTATTTATTCGAAGTATGGGGACGAGAGGTAGCTTGGGGGGGTTGTCACGCAAGACAGCTGAAGCTGTAAAAATTTTGGATGCATCAGGTAAGGACGTTATTTTTATAGAGACTGTAGGTGTCGGGCAATCAGAAGTCGATATTGTTAAAGCCGCGGATACCACCATGGTCGTCTTAGTACCAGGATTGGGCGATGATATTCAGGCGATAAAAGCGGGTATATTAGAAATTGCCGATATTTTCGTTATTAATAAAGCTGACAGAGATGGTGTAGAGCGCTTACATACAGAGATTGAGATGATGCTGGATTTAAACCAGACATTGTTGGATTGGCGTCCACCATTTAACCGGACAGTGGCTAGTAAAGGGGAATGGATCACCGAACTTGTTGCTACCATTGAAGAACATATCGACTATCTGAAACAGTCGGGACAATTGGCTGTCAGACGCACACAGCGTACAAAAAACGAACTTCTTGCTTTGCTGGATGAACAAATCGGTCGATATATCGTGAATAATCTTGCTACCGGAGATGCATTTGACTTGTTAGTAGCAGCGATTGAAAGAAGGGAGCAAGACCCATACACTGTGGTTCATGATTTATTGCGCCAGGTGCTGCGCTAAAAATTGTGAATGTTAGCATATTACATAATTTGAAAATATGATATTATTGAAAAAGATTGGAACTACAATTCATGTTAACAGGAGGTATTGTTACATGTCGCAAGATGCTTGTAACGGCGTAAATGCACGTAAATTCAAGGTCCTCAGAGTTGATCATATCGGTATTGCCGTCAAAGATATGGAACAAGCCAAGAAATTTTATACAGAAGTACTGGGTATGACTGCTATGGGCGAAGAAGTTGTTGAAGAACAGAAAGTAAAAGTTTGTTTTATTCCTTGTGGCGACAGTGAAGTGGAACTATTAGAATCTACTTCACCCGATGGACCGGTAGCTAAATTCATTGAAAAAAATGGCGAAGGTATTCAGCATATAGCTTTACGTGTTGACAACATTGAAGCAGCTCTTGCCGATCTTAAAGAACAAGGTATTCGTCTTATTGACCAATCGCCGCGTTATGGTGCTGGTGGTGCCAGTATTGCTTTTGTTCATCCGAAAGCAACCGGCGGTATTCTACTCGAATTATCAGAACGCAAGTAATCCCCAAGAGTTATGGAGGTGTTTTTAAATGGCTACAATCCAAGAAAAAATTGCTGACCTGAAAAGACGCCAGGAAAAGGTCAAACTCGGTGGTGGGCAAAAGCGGGTTGAAAAACAGCATGCCAGCGGCAAGCTTACAGCCCGTGAGCGTTTGGAAAAATTATTAGATCCGGGAACCTTTGTTGAATTAGATCAATTTGTCAGTCATCGCTGCACTAACTTTGGCATGGAGAATGTCGAATCTCCGGGTGAAGGTGTAGTAACAGGTTATGGTACGATTGATGGCCGTTTGGTTTATGTTTATGCCCAAGACTTTACGGTTATCGGTGGTTCGCTGGGGGAAATGCATGCCAATAAAATTGTCAAAGTCCAAAAACTGGCTCTTAAAATGGGTGCACCATTAATTGGTATTAATGATTCTGGCGGTGCTCGGATCCAAGAAGGAGTAGACGCTCTCTCCGGCTATGGCAAGATTTTCTTCCAAAATACTATGGCTTCTGGGGTAATTCCACAAATTTCAGTCATTATGGGACCTTGCGCCGGTGGCGCTGTTTATTCCCCGGCGCTGACGGATTTTATTTTCATGGTAAAAAACACCAGTCAGATGTTTATTACTGGTCCGCAGGTTATTAAATCAGTTACTGCTGAAGAGGTAACTGCCGAGCAATTGGGTGGAGCCATGACTCATAACACGATTTCAGGTGTGGCCCACTTTGCAACTGAAAATGATGAGGATTGCATGCAACAAGTGCGATATCTCCTAAGTTTCTTACCAAGCAATAACCTAGACGATGCTCCGATTGTCGATACTGGCGACGATCCCAATCGCATGGATGAAGGGCTTAATACGCTATTACCGGATAACCCGAATCAACCATATAACATGAAGGATGTAATTAAGTCGATTGTCGATAATGGTGAGTTTTATGAAGTCCATGCTCACTTTGCGCAAAATATTATTACTTGTTTTGCCCGTTTTGATGGTCAGCCGGTAGGTATTATTGCTAATCAGCCGAATAATATGGCCGGTTGTCTTGATATCAACGCCTCCGACAAAGCAGCGCGGTTCATTCGTTTTTGCGATGCATTTAACCTGCCGTTAGTAAATCTGGTTGATGTTCCCGGCTTTTTGCCTGGTACTGACCAAGAATATGGCGGCATTATCCGTCATGGTGCTAAAATGCTGTATGCGTACTCTGAAGCTACGGTTCCTAAAGTTACCCTGATTACCCGTAAAGCCTATGGTGGCGCTTATTTGGCTATGTGTTCTCAGGATTTAGGTGCTGATCAGGTACTCGCTTGGCCTAGCGCTGAAATTGCGGTTATGGGGCCGGCAGGAGCTGCTAATATTATCTTCCGCGGTGATGCTGATGCTGAAGCAAAAACTGCAAAATATGTGGAAGAATTTGCTACCCCGTATAAAGCAGCCGAACGCGGCTTTGTTGATCAAGTTATCGAACCGAAAGAAACCCGGCCACGGATTATTACTGCTCTCAACATGCTGGCAACTAAACGTGAACAGCGTCCAGCCAAAAAGCATGGCAGTATTCCACTATAATCTTCTTCTCCCTTAGAGTACGAAGCGAAAGAAAGGGGATATGCACGTGGGCTTTTTGGATTCTTTATTCGGCAAACCAGAGCCTGAACCTAAGAAAAAAAAGAAAAAGAAACCAGTGGCCGCAGCAACAGCGACCGAATCTCCAGCAGAATCTTCCATGGCTGTAGCTGCTGAGGGTATCAGTCCTGAGATAGTTGCTGTCATTACTGCTAGCATCTATGCCATGATGGGAACAAGCAACCTAGCTGTCAGGATTACCCGTACAAGTAACCAATGGGTACATGCCGGACGGCAAAAAATTATGGATAGCCGTCAGTTTGCGTAAATGAATAGAACACCATCAATGAATGGAGGTCCATTACCATGAAAAAATTTAATGTAACTGTTAATGGCACAACCTATCAAGTAGAAGTAGAAGAAGTAAGTGGGGCTGTAGCTGCTCAGCCTCGTCCGACTGCTGCCTCGGCAGCTACTCCTGCTCCTGCGCCAGCAGCTCCGGCTCCTAAAGTTGCCGCTCCGGCTGCTGCTCCGGCTCAAGTGTCTGCCGGTGATACCCCGATAACAGCTCCTATGCCAGGAAAAGTAAGCAAAGTAGTAGCTAAAGCTGGTCAGCAGGTTAAGAAGGGTGAGGTTATTCTTATTCTGGAAGCCATGAAAATGCAAAATGAAATTGGCGCTCCCACTGACGGTACGGTTAAGTCAATCAACGTAACTGCCGGTCAAAATGTTAAGCCCGGTGAGGTTATGGCTGTTCTTAGTTAATGAGTACCGGAAATAAGTTGTTTTTCGTCAGGCGTAAAATACCATTGACAATAGATACCTAGGTCTGACGCATCTGGTTAGTAGCAAAGGGGAAATAGTGTAGTAGCTTTTGAACTACACTATTTCCAATATGTATATTACCAGAATATTGTGGAAAATTAGTCATCGTGATACCTCTTTTACAAACGTCTATTAGGAGGAGCTAATACACATGGAAGCAATGTTTCACCAGTACCCTTGGCTTGACGAACTTCTCATGGGCTTTATAGGGCTTTCCTGGAAGCATGTGGTTATGTGGGTTGTAGGCGCGTTACTCATCTATCTTGCCGTAAAACATGATTATGAACCGACACTGCTCTTGCCAATTGGTTTTGGCGCAATTTTAGCTAATATTCCCCATTCATCGGCTGTTTCAAATGTACCTGGTGAAGAAGGTTTCCTCATTGTTCTCTATAAGGCAGGTATTGCCAATGAATTGTTCCCGGTGCTTATTTTCATTGCCATTGGCGCAATGTGCGATTTTACGCCCCTGATACGTCGACCGTCGGTTATGCTATTTGCTGCTGCTGCTCAGTTTGGGATTTTTGCTACCGCGATTGGCGCCACTTTGGTAGGATTTTCGTTTGAGCACGCGGCATCGATTGGTATCATTGGGGCTGCGGACGGACCGACAACCATTTATGTAGCCAGCCGTTTTGCGCAAGAGTTGTTAGGTCCTCTGTCAGTTGCTGCGTATTGTTACATGTCATTAGTTCCAGTCATCCAACCGCCGGTTATTAGGGCCATTACGACTGAAAGCGAACGTAAGATAAAAATGGGGTTTGAGGGAGAAGAACCAGTTTCTCAGACCACTAAGTTTTTGTTTCCGATCATGATTGTAATTATTGCCGGTATTGTTGCACCGATCTCGGTTGCGCTGATTGGTAGCTTAATGTTTGGCAATATTCTGAAAGAAAGCGGAGTCGTGGAAAACCTTTCAAATTCAGCCCAAAATGAACTTGCCAACCTAGTTACTTTGGTATTGGGTATTACCATTGGCGGCACGATGTCTGCTGAACGTTTTTTAACTTTCGACGTGCTGCTAATTATGGCGTTGGGAGCTGTAGCTTTTGTGTTTGATACGGTTGGTGGTGTATTCTTTGCCAAACTGTTAAACATGTTCAGCAAGACAAAAATCAATCCGATGATAGGTGCCTGCGGTATTTCAGCTTTCCCCATGTCAGGCCGGGTCATTGCCAAAATGGCTCTTAAAGAAGATCCCACTAACTTTATCATTCAACATGCTATTGGGGTAAATGTAGCCGGTCAGGTTGCATCGGTTGTAGCTGGTGGTTTGGTACTTGCCCTGATTCCGGCATTGGCGAAATAGGGAGGTAATTGGATGGAAAGTGCAACTGCAAAGGCAATTACCCTAATGGTAGTTGCTCTGCCAACGATGTTTGCCGTTATCGGTGTATTCATCATCGCCACTAAGGCCCTTCATGCTGCCTTTCCGGCCCCGGTAGAAGATGAAGAGGACGATGAATACGAAGATGATGATGAATAAATTTATGTAGACTGCTTCGAAAAACTAAACATTGGGTCACGGATTAACGAGACAATTACAGCCAGAAGAAATGGTGAAATTAGGCAATATCTAAGACAAATTTTATAAACTGGTGATTTTAGTACATAAGACGGGAGGAAGATGTACCCGCTCACCGTCTTTTTTTTGGCTCTATAATAAATGTTGGGGTAACCAGT
>NZ_JBYKYF010000173.1:0-6416 GCF_057736855.1 Sporomusa sp. | reverse complement strand
AGGAGAAGTTGCCGTACTAGAACCCTGATGGTGCTAGCCAACGGATTGCTGGCAAATAGTTGCATAGATAGAATAGGGGGATTGCGATGCTTTGCCTGCCATGCGATACGGACAAACATAATTATAAAAAAGGCATTGTTATTATTTTGATAACAGTGGTTAGTTTAGCAGCTTATGCTAAGTTAACCACTGACATAGTGGAATTAAAAGACTGGATTGCAGAGGCAAGTATTGTGCAAGTACTATTGGCTGTTGCATTACTATCGATAGGATTCAATTTATCTCTTGTCAGTCAGTGCTATTCTCTTCATAATCAAATAAAAAAATATCGGGAATTGATACGAGAACTTTGTCACCAACGTGATTGTGATATGCTGTCAGGATTAAAAAACCGCAATGCCTTCACTCGGTTTGCAGAGCAAATAGAGAAAGAAGGAATAGGGGTATCTGTCATTTTTTGTGATATTGACGGTTTGAAAATTATTAATGATACGCTTGGACACGTAGCAGGCGATTCTGTTATTCGAAAGGTAGGCGAAATCCTCAGAGAAAGCTCGCCGTCTGATGCCCATCTTTTTCGGATAGGGGGTGACGAGTATATTATGGTGTTTACGCGGATTTTGACTGAAGAAGAACTTAAGGAATGCAAGAAATTGATTAAGGAAAGAATTGTCAACTACAATACTTGTCATCCGTCCATTCCTTTAAGCATGTCAATTGGTTTTGCTGCGACTTCAATAGCTAACAAGCGTTTTTGGGACGTCGTTCAACAAGCAGATTATAATATGTACCAGGAAAAACATAATTGCAAGGAAAAAGTATAGCGTAATTTGAAATCTGCATTGTGAGTAAAATTTTGAATTGTTATGTAAAAAATAGCAAATATGGAAGGATTAATTTACCAAATTGTTGAATGTAAGAAAATTAATTGTTTTTGTCGGACAGAAGGTGTAATTAATGGCTGATCAGGATACATGTCTAAAAACATATCGAATATTATCTATATTCAGGCGGCTTAGTCGCGGTGAAACTATTCAAAAGGCTACTGAAGCTAAACGGTTTAATGTAACGGAGAAAAGCATTCAGCGCGATATTGATACAATTAGAGATTTTTTGGCGACTGAATATAGAGAAGGAGAAGAGTGTGAGGTTATTTGGTCACCATCTCTAAAAGGCTATACAATGATAAATAAAAGAAAACAATGGTTGGAAAAATATGATGTTTTGGCAATCGCCAAAGTTCTGCTAGAAAGCCGAGCCTTTTGCCATTCGGAGATGGATGCCCTGTTGGATAAGTTATTGTTGCAGGTCTCCCCCGCCGAACAGCAACATATTCGGGAAATTATTCGCAATGAAAAATTTCATTACGCGCCTGTGAAGCATGGCAAAAAGCTCATTCAAAGTCTGTGGACAATAAGTAAGGCTATACGAGAACAATGGAAGATAAGACTTTGCTATAAAAAAGAAAACGATGACCAGGATATTATTCGTATTGTTGAGCCACAAGGTATTATTTTTTCTGAATATTATTTTTATCTGATTGCCTGCATCTGTAATACTGACTATGAATTTCCTGCTATCTACCGGATAGACCGGATTCGAGAAATGACAGTTTTACCAGAACATTTCGCCATATCATATTGTAAACGGTTTGAAGAAGGCGAATTTCGTAAGCGGGTTCAATTTATGCACTCAGGGCCGCTTTTGCATATCAGGTTTAAGTATTGGGGAAAGTCTCTAGATGCTGTGATGGACAGGTTACCAACCGCTAAAGTAATAGAAAGTGACGGGAAAGTTACCTTGATTGAAGCAGAGGTTTTTGGCGAGGGAATTAAAATGTGGTTGCTTAGTCAGGCAGAATTTTTAGAGGTTGTGGGGCCGGAAGAGTTCCGTAAAGAAATAAAACGGACAATTGATAGGATGTCAAAAAACTATAATTGATGATAGGATAGATGACAATAGATAGGTATAGTAAACCGAGCTGGGTGAAAGCGCTCGGTGTAAAGGAAGTGCCAGTATTAAATATTATAGATGCTGTTTAGATGAGATTAAAAGAATTTGATATATGTAAAGCATTCGCAGAGGGTTTTGTAAAATCTACTATTGCTCTTCCTGGACAGATTGGAGCATTCACGCTAAACGCGTGCATATTGCCGACCTGTTCAGGGAAAATAGTAGCTAAGGTGCAATGAGCGAATAACTTTCATATAAGACACACCTTTGAGTAATCGTTTTTGGTTACTCGTTCCGGTCAAAGGACGGTGTTGTCTTCTTCTTTTTTTCTCAATAACTCCTACAATAACAACTTTAAGACTAACTTTGAGGAGAGTTTGGCATGGAGATGAAAAAACTGTTGCCCAGTTTGATATTATGTCTTGGTGCAGGAGGCATTGGCGCTTACTTTACTATACCATCGATTCACAATTGGTACGAGCTGTTACAAAAGCCAATATTTACACCACCCAATTGGGTCTTTGGGCCAGTGTGGGCAGTATTGTATATCTTAATGGGTATCGCCTTGTATATCGTATGGAAAAAGCAAGGTCAGAGGGAACAAAATAAGGCAGCAAGTTACACCTGGTTTGGAATACAGTTGGTGTTAAATGTAGTATGGTCGGTAGTTTTTTTCGGACTTCACTTAATATTTGGCGGACTGATAATTATTGTTGCATTATGGTTTTCCATTGCGATGACAATCAGAGCTTTTAGTAATCAATCGACTATTGCTGCTTGGCTTCTAGTTCCCTATTTAATGTGGGTGTCGCTTGCCTGTGCATTAAACTATAGCTTTTGGCGTTTAAATGGCTAATATTTCAAACACGCGATATAAAACCACTTATTGACAAGTGATAAATAAAATGCAAACTGTAAAAGTAGGATAAAGCCTTTGGAGTCTCAAGCTCTAGGGCTTTTTTGTGACTATGACTAAGGAGCTTGTGATCGAAGCGCTTGATCGTGCTGTTCGAACATCCAAACCTAAAGCAGGAGTCATTAAGTTAGATTTACACAGGTCATTAACAAACGAATACCTCGCATCCATTGGTTATGATGATATAGCCAAAAGATACGAGGTAATGTACTTAAACGATTGAACTGCCGTATACCGAACGGTACAAAATTAGTTGTTTTAACATGTTTACCCGGTAGACTAAAGTAGGGCATACAATAGGTTTTCTTTTTCGTACTTTATGCATAATGGGGGAGGCTGTTTTTATTTTCCTAAGGAATAAGAAATCAGGCCCCGAACATTATGAAAACTAGTACGATTAATTACAAAGGCATTGCTAGAACCTAAAATTAAGCTTATTGACAGTTTGTTCTTCTGACTAAGATGTTGGTGGTACAAGTTAGCTTTCTAAATCTTAAACTTACTCACGGCCAGTGTCAGTTCTTCGGCCATTTTAGCAAGGGCCTGGCTGGATGCTGCTATCTCCTGCATGGTTGCCGATTGCTCTTCGGTAGCTGCTGATACACTTTGTGACTGGGTAGCTGCTTCCTTGGATATGGCGTCGATTTGGTTTACGGAGTTAACCACCTGCTGGCTGCCGCTAGCCATTTGGTGGACTGCTGTAGAAACCTCGCGGATTTGGCTGGATACCTCTCCGATTGATTTGATAATTTCACGAAATGCCTGACCTGCGTTAGTGACAACCTCGGCTCCGGTACGCACTACCTTGGTTCCTTCATTCATCGCCAGAACCGCACTATCGGTATCTTTCTGAATTTCGGCTATCAGTACGGCGATTTGTTTGGCTGCTTCTTCGGACTGTTCCGCTAGTTTACGAACCTCGTCGGCAACGACGGCAAAGCCACGACCCTGTTCTCCTGCCCGGGCAGCCTCAATGGCGGCGTTCAAAGCCAAAAGGTTTGTTTGGCCGGCTATACCGGAAATGGTATCAACGATTTGACCGATTTCCTTGGAGCGTTCACCAAGTTTTACAACAACCTCGGCTGAACGAACAACTGTATTTTCAATATGTTGCATCTGACTTACCGCTTGTTCTACAGCCTGACTACCCACGCGGGCTGCCTCGGCCGATTTGTCGGCGGTATTGGAAACGGTACTGGCATTAACAGCTACCTGCTGGATACTAGCAGACATCTGGGTTACGGTAGTTACTGTTTCCTCTACAGCTTGTAATTGCTTTTCGGCACCGCTGGCTACCTCAGTTATTGCTTGAGCTACCTGGTTAGCTGCCTGAGCGGACTGATCGGCGCTGGCGGTAAGCTCTTCTGATGCGGCGGCAACTTGTTCGGTTACTCGTTTTACCTGTTTGATAAGGTCGGCAAGATTAGTTTGCATTTCGGCGATGGAGTCGGCTAACTGGCCGATCTCGTCATTCGATGTATATCGGCGCGATTTTCCACTAAAATCACCGGCAGCGACTTCTTTCAAATATGTTGCCATTACGCGTAATGGGCCGACTATTTTCCTAGTAATGAACGTGACGGCAAGGGCTGTTAAGATTAAAACAATAATAATCGTTAGGGCAGAAATGCTTGTCAGTGATGACACAAGTCCTGTAACTTCGGCCTTTGGTACTGTTATGGCGAGCGACCAATTGGCCCCTGGGATTGGCGCATAGGCGAAAAAGGATTCTTGCCCTTGACTATTTATAATACTACTTATTCCTTGTTCTCCTTTAATCATCTGTTCGGTTATCTGCTTTATTTTGGGGTCATTGACATTATCTTTCAGTGGATTAAATTTCATCGCCATATCTTTATTGGGATGAATGATGTAGAGACCATCACTTTGTACGAGAATACCGTAGCCGGTCTGACCGATCTTAATCGAATTGACGATCTTTTCGAGTTCGGTGATTTCAATGGATCCGACAAGTACTCCTATAACCTCATGATCTCGTTTGATGGGTACAGCCATTAATATACCCATTTTCGACGTCACCATAGATTTGATTGGGTCGACAATGGAGGTGTTTCCTTTCAGGGCATCCTGGATGTAAGCTCGGTTTTTAAGGTTGCCTTGGACACCGTGGACATCATGTATATTTCCATCGAGATCAACCCAAAAAATATTCTCATAGAGTTTGTTATTATTGAGTTCTGCTTTTAAATACGACAACATGGCTTCGCGATTGCCACTGGTCATAATTGGTGAACGGGCGATGGCAGCCATTTCCGTCCGGCGGATTTCCAGCCAGTGGCCGATTTCACCAGCAATGGATTTAGTAATAGCTTGCTGGTTTTCAGTAACATTGTCGCTGATGATTGTCCGCGCCTTCCAGTAATTTAGCCCTCCCAATGTACACATCGCTACAAAGATAATTGCTAAGATCATACATGTGAGTTTTGTCTGAATGCTTCTCAAGTTACGTCAACCTCCACCCATTATAAATAACTTATATATATGTATATACTACTAATTATTCTAAAATTCCTGCATTTCACACAAAATATCTGGTAGATGGACAAATAAGGTGAAGGGTGCGCCCCCATTATGATATTCAAAAACATAGCCAGTATGATGTATACTTGCCATTATTTGACGAATTACCTTGAATTTTGGAATAATATGTCGTAGAATTGATAAAGTGTATTACATACAATAACAATTGGGGTATATTGCGACAAAGGATCCTTAGCGAAAGCTAAAGACGCAAAGCTATGATCCTTCCAGATCTTGCTAATGTTTGTCAGGCTACCGAAACCATCTTTTTTTGTCGCTACTTGCGGCTTTTTATTTTTGTCCATTTTTAATTAAATAATAAAAAAACAGGGAGGATTTCATTTGAAGCTCAGAACACGGTTATTTGTAATGCTCTTAACTACTAGCTTAATCCCACTACTCATTTTTTCGGTTTTATCCGTATCCTCTTTTGTCTCTAATTCTCAACAGGCTACTTATCAAATTAGCCAGGACAAATTAGAAATTGTTAAAGCAGAAATCAATGGAACCCTTGAAAAGAATTTCAACACGATACATATGGTTGCCAACCAACCTGCTATTCGCAATTTTGATTTAGTGAATGCGAAACAAATTCTAGTGGATGCCGCAAAAGTCAATCCCGATCTTGTTATGGCTCTTGACAATGCCCAAGGTCAACAAGTTATTAAAAGTACTGATGATGCTTTTACTAACGTTAGCGAGCGAGAATTTTTTAAAAACGCTATGAATGGAACAGAAGAGTATGTATCCGATATTCTCCTTTCCAAGGTTACCGGTAAATTGAATGTTGTTATTTCTACGCCTATTCGTGATATGAATAACAATATTGTCGGCGTTTTACAGGCAAGTACGGAGCTATCCAAAGTTAGTGACTTTGTCACTGCGCTGTCAAAAAACGGTTCAACCGTCTATGTGCTCTCCAGACAAGGAACGGTATTGGCCCATCCTAATACCGAATATGTCCAAAAGCAAGAAGATTTTAGTTCTTTAGATTTTGTGAAAACAG
>NZ_JBYKYF010000172.1:0-6480 GCF_057736855.1 Sporomusa sp. | reverse complement strand
GATTAGCCAGTTCAGCCAAACGGATGGTATCGCCCTCTCCACCACACTGGCATCCATCCCGTTTCATCGCAATCACCAGCGGTTCGTCCGGCAGTATGATTGACTCATAGATTTCCGAATTAAAAGGGGCTCGGATGATACCTATTTCAATCACCCGATTATCCAATAATTCTAAAATCCGGTACCCATCACCTTCCCATAATTGAAAGGTAACATTAGGATATAAGCGTTGAAATTCCTGCAATAAATTTGGCAGCAACGTGGCTCCCGAAGTCGTCACCGTACCAATGGAAAGAGTACCTGATAACTCACGATTCAATTCCATAATTTCTTTAATCGTACCATCCACCAGTCCTAATATTTGTTCCACCCGCTCCCGTAATAGCCAGCCAGCTTCGGTAAGCCTGATTCTACGGCTGCCACGTTCAAATAATTGCACCCCAAGTTTTTCTTCTAATTGTTTCATCTGTTTACTAAGCGGTGGTTGGGCAATATTCAGCCGTTTAGCCGCATTACTAATATTTCCTTCCTCAACAATCGCATAAAAGTTCCTCATATCCCGGATATCCATACCTGCACCCCACACTATATCTTTTAGATATATAATGCATATATTTTAAATAATTTTATCATACCTGTTATCGTGTTATAATGCCAATAGTTCGAAAAATAAAATATTTGCCGGAAATGCAGTGAATTTGCTTCACAAAGTGAAAACAACAGAGGCTTTTTCACACTATACATATGACATAACCACATACCTACATAACATTTGGGAGGTAGTTCATGAACTCTGTATTTACCAAAAAGGAAAATTGCTGCGGCTGCAGTGCCTGTCATCAAATCTGTCCTGCCAATGCCATTACCATGGCACCGGATAAGGAAGGCTTTTTATATCCGGTCATAAATCAGGATTTGTGTGTTGACTGTGAGCAATGTATTCAGGTTTGTCCGATTGTAAAAGAAGGGAATACCAAAGAAGCTCCTTTTTCGAAGGTATATGCTGCCAAACATAAAGCTGATGAGGTAAAAATGACCAGTACCTCCGGCGGTGCATTTACTGCCCTCTCAGATTATATACTTAAACAAAAGGGCGTAGTCTATGGCGTTGATTTTGCAGAAAACTTCAAGGTATGCCATAAAAAAGCCTGCAATGCCCAAGAGCGTGATCGCTTTAAGATTTCTAAATATGTGCAAAGCGATCTGCAAGATACTTTTGCAGATATTAAAAATAACCTAAGTCATGGAACACCCGTGTTATTCACCGGAACACCTTGCCAAACTGCCGGATTACGCAGCTTTATCGGCGATAAGCCCTATGCAAAACATCTGTATGTCTGTGACATCATCTGCTATGGCATTCCCAGTCCGCTCATTTGGCAAGAATATCTTCGTTACTTAGAAAATAAATATGGAGGCAAAATCGAGACTGTCCAATTCCGTAGCAAGATTTTTGAATGGAATCGTCCTAATAGCAACAAAAACTTTATGTTTACAACAAGTAACAGCCCCAAACCGTATTTTGTCGACGACTTTTATACCTTGTTTTTCTCTGTCCGTACCATCATGCGTCCCGCCTGCTCCCAATGTAGATTTACAGATATCCGGCGCCCATCTGATATTACGATTGCTGATTATTGGGGAATTGAAAAATATATGCCGGAATTTATGGATAGCAAAGGCGTCTCATTAATATTAATAAATTCTGCCAAAGGCCAGAGGCTGTTCGAACAGGCTAAACATGATCTTGAATATATAGAAAGACCGGCAGCAGAATGTCTGGCCGAGCAGCAGCGTCTGAGCGAACCTGTCAAGTTTCCGGATCATCGCAGTCAATTCTGGGAGGACTATTATAACAACGGCTTTGTCTATGTCATGGAAAAATATACAAAATAAACAAAACAACCCTCTTATTCTCACGCATGTTTCATTTACACAGACATGAGTTAAATCATTCCAGGAGACTCATCTATCAGCCGATGAGTCTCTGTTTTTCATAAAAATTTAATGATAAAAATTCCACAACCTACCAAGCGCAAATGAGTAGGATATTAGTATAAAACAGCGAATTTTCTTCAATAGCTTTGTATACTATTCACTGCTAGGAAGGAGTCTTGCAGACCATGTTGAGAATACTGCTAATTTTGTTATCCAGTAAGAAACTGCATACTCTTGCCCATGTAGCCACCAAGCTTGGTTCTAAACACTCCCTAAGACTGGCAACAGCCTGTTTCAGGCTGCTATCGCAATTGCCAAAGGCGAATGTCTTTTCCTATCTGTATTTACTGCTCTGGCCGCAGTATTGGCCAACTACGATTACCCTGTTGTCATTTAACCTACTGACGCCATCGGCCAAACGGCATATCCGGTCTATTAGCTTATAGCTCAAAGTACTCACTATAGACTACCAAACCGATAGTACACCCCGTCTCTTAGCCAAACATCCATCTGGTACTTTTCCCGGCACTGCAATAGCGATACCAACTTCTACTCCTACATCCAATAGTAAATAGTTTTTAATTGACAATATTTTTTATTTATTGTATATTTTTAGTATTGATATGTAGATCGATAAACTCAATCCCATAACGAGTTTACCGATCTTTTTAATTATCGGGAGGAAGCAATGACAATTAAGACTAAAACTATTGCATTACTAATAACCTCACTCTTGATCGTAGGCATGATTATCGCCGGTTCCGGTATGTATGTCTTATATCAACAGACATTAAATAATACCGAAGTCACAATGAATAATCAAGCCAGACAGCTCGCAGTCCAAGTAAGTGATTTATTAGATTCATTTGCTAAGAGCGGAAACGTGTACAGTATGGACAGCGAATTCCTATCGGGAGACCCAGCAAGAATCCAAGCCCGAATTAATACATATTTTGCTGTTGCCTGGGGGATCGATCGGCTAAATTTTCTTGATACAACCGGCAAACGAATCGCCATTGCGCCTTATGATGCTAAAGTAATTGGCGATAATTTATCTGATCGTAAATTTTTTAAGGATACCATGGCAGACCAACAGTCGCATATCAGTGATGTTATCATTAACCGAGTAACAAAAGTCCCATCGATCGTAGTCACTCAGCCGGTAAAAGGCGATGATGGCAAGATGCGCGGGATGATCCTTCAAGCGATTAATCTCGAAACACTCCAAAGCTTTCTGGATGATATTAAGGTTGGCTCAACAGGTGTAGCTGCCATTATTTCCCAAGATGGTACATTGATAGCACATACTTATAGAGAATTAGTCCAATCAGGCAACAAAGTATCAGATGAATTTATGGCCCGCTTAAAAGAGCAACCGGAGCGTCTTATCAACTACACTGATTTAGCGGGAAGAAAATCACTAGCTTTAGCTCTTCCGATAAAAAATACCGAATGGTTCGCCATAGTCTCTTTACCAATTAGTGAATTCCAGGCTGGTTTTTATACTAGTATGTTATGGATGCTGACAGGCCTCATCATCGGCATTATTGTTGTGGGCTTCATTGCCTGGCGTTATCTGTTAAAGACATTGCGGCCATTGGAAGATATGGTGCAAGAAGCTGCGCAAATTGCTGCAGGAAACCTCATGGTTTCGGCTCTCAACATCAAGTCCAAAGATGAAATTGGGCATTTGGCAAAAAGTTTTGAGCAAATGACAACAAACTTACGAAAACTAATGAAACAAGTTTCTGAAGCTACGGCACAAGTCACTACATCGGCTGAACATTTGAATGCTAACGCCGAGCAATCAGCCCAAGCATCCAATCAAGTTGCCGCTTCCATCACCGTTACTGCCGAGGGGATTGAAAGGCAAACGCACGGCGTAGCTCATGTGCTTTCGTTGGTCGAAGAAATTGCTAATAGCTCGCAAGAAAGTGCCAAAGCCACCGAATATGCAGCAGACATTACTCAGCAGGCAGTAAACGCCACTACCGCAGGCAATAACGCTGTTAAAAACGCCATCATGCAAATGAACAGAATTCAGGATACGGTTGCTGACTCCGCAGAAGTTATCGCCGACTTAAGTACCCGTTCCAAAGAAATCGGGCTCATTGTAGATACGATTGCCGGAATAGCCGGTCAGACTAACTTACTTGCTCTAAACGCAGCTATCGAAGCTGCCAGGGCAGGAGAACAGGGCCGAGGTTTCGCGGTCGTAGCGGAAGAAGTACGTAAACTTGCTGAACAGTCCCAGGAAGAAGCCAAGCATATTTCTGAACTGATAGCCGATATTCAAATGAAAACCGAACAAGCTGTTGCTGCCATGTCAAACGGCAAAAACGAAGTTGGTAAAGGAACAGAAGTAGTTCGTATCGCAGGAACGGCTTTTGAGGAAATTGAGCTCCATGTTAAACAGGTAGCAGAAATTACGTTAGGAGTTGCATCAGCATTAAGCAAAACAGTCGATGCCAGCGTACAAGTACTTACAGCAACCAAAGAAGTTGATACAATTAGCAAAGAGATTGCCAGTCAAGCACAAAATATTTCTGCTGCCATAGAAGAACAGTCAGCATCACTGCAAGAGATTGCATCTGCAAGTCAATCACTCACTCATTTGGCAGAAAATCTTCAAAACGCTGTCCAGCAGTTTAAAATGTAAATACTTTAGCGACCATTCTCTAGTCAGTAACAACCCGGCCATGGGCCGGGTTGTTATTTCGTATTGGAATTAAAACTAAACAGCATTTTGGCAAAACATGTTGGTAACTGAGTTTAAACCAATCATTTAATTCTTATGGAATTGGTATATATAGCAAAACCCATACTATGTTAAACACAAGTGTTCTCTACGGTTCGTTTATTGATAATAATTTGTTTACACTCTACACTTAGTTCGGGGGTGATACCAATGAACTGCGATAACATCGGCAAACTCATCTATAATCTGCGCAAAGAAAAGGCCATGACGCAAAAGCAGTTAGCAGATTTAATGAACATCAGTGACAAAACAATCAGCAAGTGGGAGCGCGGCCTTGGCTGTCCGGATGTGTCATTACTCCCAGAACTTTCCCAAATACTTGGCGTTAATATTGAAGAAATCCTATCCGGTCAACTGAAGTATAATGAAACTATTGGAGGAAATATGAAAAAATTAGCCTTTTACGTCTGCCCACAGTGCAACAATATCATAACAGCAACTGGCCAAGCCAATGTTTCATGTTGCGGCAAAAAAATGGCCCCACTCATTGCAGCAAAAGCAAACAATAATCATCTATTAAGTATCGAACCTGTCGAAGATCAACTGTATGTTACTTCATCCCACCCGATGACTAAGGAGCATTATATCTCATTTGTTGCTTATGTTACCGGGGATAAAGCCTTTATGGTGAAGCAATATCCTGAGTGGAATATGCAAATTCGCTTTCATAAAATAGGACATGGTAAGCTATACTTTTATTGTTCAAATCATGGGCTATTTGTTCAACTGATATAGCCAAAGGACAAGGTCATAACAACAAGAATTTTGTAAAATGAGGCCACCACCGCTGATATCCAGGGTGGTGGCCTGTCCTTATATATAACCATTCTCCGGCATAGACATAAAGATATCAGATCCGCCTATCACCATAGCCAGATGTTACATATGCCCACTATTTCTAGAACTTGAATTGCGTAGTTGATCTAAAGGTAGTGGTTGCATGAGTAGAGGTATCAATGTGTTTGTCGGTAAATGGCAAATCCGTCAACTTAAAGAACTTCTCCCAACCAATTCGGCCAATCCATTCCCCCATACGTTCACCCTCTCTGGCATTGGCGGCCCAAACTTCTACCAGATGCTTAACTGCATCAGTAACTTCCGGCCACCGCGGCGGATTATTTTTAATAAACGGAATAGCCAAGCGGGAGTACATCGGGGCAGTACGTGCATTTGCCACCTTGCCGCCAACCCAGATGGATACGCCGTCATTAATTGGATCCATGATCGTAATGGCCGGGCAGACAAAGGTACATTTGCCGCACTTTATACATCGATTAGGATTAATTTGCACACTGTTGGCATGCGGTTTTGGACGCATGGCGCCGACCGGACAAGCAGCCAACGTGGCAGGAACATCACAAATTTTAGCAGCTAATTCATCATCAACAACAGGAATATTGCGATGAATGCCAACAATACCAATATCTGCATTGTAGCTAGCACCACACATGTTTATACAGCAGGACACCGCAATCCGCAGTTTTGCTGGTACCTGTTTCTTCCCCGTAAAATAGTCCACCATTTCGTCCATGATACTTTTGGTAATCCCCGATGCGTCCGTAACAGCACACTTACAATGAATCCAGCCCTGAGTATGAACCACATTACTAATCGAAAGACCAACCCCGCCAATGATATAGTCCTTCGCATCCAGCTCATCCAACAAAGGCTGCAATTTGCTCTCGTCAGATACCAAAAACTCGACATTATTTCTGGTGGTAAAACGTAAAAACCCATCACAATACTTTTCAGCTATGTCACAAATATCTCGGATAAACTCACTG
>NZ_JBYKYF010000171.1:0-6498 GCF_057736855.1 Sporomusa sp. | reverse complement strand
ACCAGTGAAGAGATGGTCAAAAAAGGATGGTATCAACTAGTTTTTTTGTTTATAAGTGGAGATGCGTATGTTGACCATCCCAGTTTTGCGACATCCATTATTTGTAGGCTTTTAGAAAAATATGGATATAGAGTGGGGATCATTGCTCAACCTGATTGGCGTTCAACGAAAGATTTCAAACGCTTAGGTAAACCGCGTTTAGGGGTACTGGTATGTGCAGGCAATCTTGATTCTATGCTTAACAAATTTACGGCAGCAAAGAAATACCGGAGTACCGATAACTACTCGCCCGGAGGCCAGGCTGGACTTAGGCCGGAACGGGCGACAATTGTTTATTGCAATCGGATAAGAGAGGTCTGGAAAAGGGTACCGCTAATTATTGGTGGTATTGAAGCCAGCTTACGGCGATTTGCTCACTACGATTATTGGTCAGATAGTGTTCGACGGTCGATTTTGATTGACAGTAGAGCAGATTTACTGATTTATGGTATGGGTGAGAAGCAGATTAAAGAGGTAGCTGCACAATTAGCCACCGGCATTGGTATCGAAAACATTCGTGATATTCCTGGGACTTGTTATCATACTGAAACATTAGAACATCTTTGGGATTATGTTGAGATCCCTAGTTATCAAGATGTGGTAAATAGTAAGGCTGATTTTGCTCAAGCCTTTAAAATTCAGTATTTGGAGCAAGATCCTATTAGGGGAAAAACGATTGTTCAAAGACATGGCGAACAGTATGTGGTGCAAAATCCGCCTGCTCCGCCATTATCCACTCAGGAAATGGATGAAATATATGATTTGCCGTATCAACGCACATACCACCCTTCTTATGCAGCGGCTGGCGGGGTTCCGGCGATTCAGGAGGTCAAGTTCAGTATTGTCAGTCATCGCGGCTGTTATGGAAGCTGCTCATTTTGTGCGCTATACGCCCATCAAGGAAGAATCATCCAAAGTCGCAGCAAAGAATCGATATTGCGTGAGGCGCAAGAAATAGCCAAAATGCCCGACTTTAAAGGTTATATCCATGATGTGGGCGGGCCGACCGCAAACTTTCGCCATCCTGCCTGTGAACATCAGGCCGTGAGGGGAACCTGTCGCGGCAAACAGTGTTTATTTCCGAGTGCCTGCAAAAATTTAAATACTGATCATACGGAATACTTGGAATTGCTTAGGGCCGTTAGACAAATTCCTGGCATAAAAAAAGTGTTTGTTCGTTCCGGTCTGCGTTATGACTACTTGCTGGCAGCCAATGATATGCAGTTTTTACGGGAATTGTGTGAGCATCATGTGAGTGGGCAGCTAAAAGTAGCTCCAGAACATATTTCTGACAAAGTCACAAAATTAATGGGTAAGGCAGATAAAAATACGTATTTAACATTTAAAAAGGCCTATGAGCGAATTAACAAGGAATTAGGCAAGGAACAGTACCTTGTACCTTATTTTATGTCCAGCCATCCCGGCGCTGGTCTCAAAGAAGCCATTGAACTGGCTGAGTTTCTTCGTGATATTGGTTATAATCCTGAGCAGGTACAGGATTTTATACCTACTCCGGGAAGTATATCCACTTGTATGTATTATACGGGGCTCAATCCGCTAACCGGGGAAAAAGTTTATGTGGCCAAAGATCCGCATGATAAAAAGTTGCAACGCGCGTTATTACAGTATCGCAATCCCAAAAACTACGATTTAGTATATGAGGCTCTTATTAAGGCAAATCGCCGTGATTTAATCGGCTATGAGCCAAAATGTTTGATTCGGCCGCCGCGTAATAAACCGCATAATGCGGTGTTGCAGTCTGATAAAATTAATATGAAGCGAAAAGCTGTACCAGCCAGAGATAAGCGGGCTAAAGTAACAAAAAGAGGCTAGATTCTCAATCTAGCCTCTTTTTGTTACCAAGCCAAATGCACGGCGGCAGTCGTCAGATAACAGGTACATGGCAATTAGTCCATGTGGGACAATGGTTATAATTCCCATCGTCATATTGTAACCAAACATAACGATAAAACCAATGACGACAAAGAGTATTGATATGGTTAATTCAAGCAGCCGAGCCCAGCGCTTGAGTTTTAGTAACCCAAAGGCGGGAATGGCATATAAGAGTAATGCAGCAAATGAATTAAGTGCAGCTGTAGTATCATTGTTTACGAGACCGTCATAGATACCAAATGCGTTTCCCAAGGCGACTAAGAACAAAAACATGATGATGATAATCAAACGCAAAGTCAAATCTGGATGAAAAACAGACCACCAGGAAGGTTTAACTATCACTGTAAATAACTCCTTTCAGATATAAATCCGATGATAACCTAGGTCTCCAGCTAGAGGGATAGAATTTTTGTCAGGGTGCTTAATTTTCTTTATTTTACCACAATATGTTATTTTTTAGAATAAAGGAGTTCAGGGATATATTCACAATCACAAAATTAATAAATTGTTGTTTTAGGAAATTAAAGGAATATGGACTTGCATAAAGAACAAATAAAGGGTATAGTATATATGTTTGCCTTTCCTGTAATTCTAACTATAGCTGCAGCGTGGAGGTAGTTTATGCGACGTTATCTACCACTGTTATTAATTTCTTGTTTTGTGCTTGTTGTACTCATCACAGGTACTACGTATCTTGCAGGCTATGCAGGCAGCAGTGCGGGGAACAAAAATGGTTTGGGGACTATTAATGTTTATACCACATTACCCATTGAGCAGGTTGCTATAATTGCTCAGGAATATGAGCGAGTAGCTAATGTGAAAATGAATATTACTCCCCTTACTGATAAGGATCTGGTTAATCGGTTACTAGCAGAGTCAGCGAAACCGCAAGCTGACATCATTCTAGCGCATCGCAAGACGCTGAAACAAGCCCGAAATAGTGCGCTGTTGGTACCATACCAATCAGAATATACAGATATAATACCAAGCAAGTTTCAAGACCCGGATGGGTATTGGATAGGCTTATGGTATGACCCCGTTGTGTTTGCAGTCAATCAAGATTATTACCGAACAGCAACCCCAAAACCGTCTAAATGGTCGGATTTACTCTTGGATGACAAAGTCAGAATCGGTATCACCGATTTTCTTGCGGCCGATGCTGCGGCTAATCTTTTATTTACATTAGTTGCTGCTAATGGGGAGGAACAAGTATTAAGCTTATTCAAAACGCTTCATCCACATATTGTACAGTATGCTAAATTTTTGGCAACACCTGCACGAATGGCCAGTATGGGTGAAGTAGATATTGGGATTGCAGTGCATAGTGAGACGATGCGTTATGCTAAAGATGGCTTTCCCGTACACATCGTGTATCCCGAAGATGGTTCAGCCTATTTGCTATCAGGTGTTGGGCTGATTAGAGGAGCTGCCAATGCTGAGCAGGCAAAATCGTTTATTAACTGGCTTACTCTGGATGCACCATACGAAGTTATGACCAAACATAAGTTCTATTTTTTCCCCACCAATCCGGAGACCCAGCTATATCAGGAATATGCCAAAAAAAATGTAAAGCTGCTTGATCATCATGATATGTATACTCCTGAACAGCAGCGGCGATTACTTGATAAATGGGTTCAAGCCCGCTTAGGAATATAATAGGAGGACACAATGCTTAAAGCTGGATTTATTAGTTTAGGATGTGCAAAAAACCTGGTAGATACCGAAATTATGCTAGGCATTTTGGCTGATAACAATATCGCTATTACTGATAATCCCCATGATGCGGATATCTTAATAGTGAATACCTGCGGATTTATTGATGCTGCTAAAGAGGAGTCTATTTCTACGATTATTCAGATGGCTGACTTTAAGCGTGAGGGTAAATGTCGGGGGATTATCGTTGCTGGTTGTCTTGGTCAGCGTTATCAGCAAGAATTATTAGATGAATTACCGGAAGTATCTGCAATTGTCGGTACAGGTGCGTGGCACCGGATTATGGAGGCCGTAAATGCTGTGTTGGCTGGTGAGCGGGTATTAATTATTGGCGAAACAGATACCATTTATGATGAAACCATGAGGCGTATTACCACTACGCCTTCTTATAGTGCTTATGTAAAAATTGCTGAAGGCTGCAGCAATTGCTGTTCATATTGTGTAATTCCTATGGTGCGCGGCAAATATCGAAGCCGTACCATTGAATCCATTGTAAGTGAGGTAAAGAACCTTACAGAACTTGGGGTAAAAGAAATTAATTTAATTGCTCAGGATACTACCAGTTATGGGCGTGATCGCTATAATACGCCGCAGCTAACAACATTACTGAAGGAATTAGTAAAAATCGATGGACTTCTTTGGATTCGGTTGCTTTATTGCTATCCAAAATATTTTACCGATGAGCTTATTGAAATTATTGCTGCTGAACCTAAAATTTGCAAGTACATCGATATTCCGCTGCAACATGCTGATGATGAAATATTAGCAGCTATGAACCGTCGTGATACGCGGGCAGACATTGAAAAGTTGCTAGCTAAGATTCGGGCTTCTATTCCCGGCGTTGTGATTCGTACTTCGTTTATCGTAGGATTTCCCGGTGAAACAGATGCACATTTTGAAACCTTAAAGCAATTTATGCTTTCACAAAAGTTTGAACGGGTTGGTGTATTTGTTTATTCACAAGAAGAGGGAACACCTGCCGGGGCTTTAGAGCAGCAAGTACCTGACGAAGTAAAAGAGGAACGCTATCACGAGCTAATGGCTTTACAGTGCCAGATTTCTGAAGAACTGAATCGCAGCATGGAAGGAAAAGAACTTACTATTTTGATTGAAGGTCACAATACTGAACAGCCTGATGTGGCTTTTGGCAGGTCTTACCGGGAAGCTCCGGATGTTGATGGAAAAATTTTTGTCGAGAATGCTGCCGATCTGCTCCCTGGAGATGTAGTACAGGCAGAGGTTGTACAAGGATTTACGTACGATCTATTAGCCGAAATAAAACCTGATTAGCTGCATAATACTATAGCAAGCTTAAAATAGTAGAGGCGCATGCTCTGCTATTTTTTGTCCTAATACTAATTGTATGCAAATTTGAAGTAAGACTTAGTAGTAAATCCTGGTCTTTGCATCAACAGGTGGTTTTCTCTCTGCCTATTTGGTTATTAAAGATTATTTTTGCGGTAAAATATAAATTATTGTAAAGGATTTGTTAATTTATGACGCGAATCCAATAGGTTAGGAGGGAAAACGATGATTGTTGAGTTAGTAAGTACAGGAACAGAACTGCTTTTAGGGCAGATCGTAAATACCAATGCGCCATTTTTAGCTACCCGATTGAATGAGTTGGGATTTAGTGTAGTATATCAGACAACAGTTGGTGATAACCATGACCGAATGAAGCGGGTTTTACAGATCGCATTGGAGCGAGCTGATATTGTTATAACAACTGGTGGCCTGGGGCCGACGCAAGGCGATATTACTAAAGAAGTAAGCGCATCATTACTGGGAAAACCAATGTATCTGGATGAAACTAGTGTACAACGCATACAACAGTATTTTTCCAAGCGTCATTCCTGTATGCCAGAAAATAATCTGCGTCAAGCTATGATTCCTGAAGGCGCACAAATTATTGAAAACACATGTGGTACAGCACCTGGCGTTATTATGGAAGACGAAGCAACAGGAAAAGTCATTATACATTTGCCGGGACCGCCGCGTGAATGTTCGACAATGTTTGAAACCTCAATTGTTCCGTATCTTAGGGAACGCTTCGGTTTACAAGGGGCTATCGTATCCAGAGTTCTCCGTACATATGGTCTGGGAGAGTCGGCATTAGAAGAGCGAATTAAACAATATATCCTATCTCAGTCAAACCCGACATTAGCTTTGCTAGCACGCAATGGTGAGATTCACGTGCGTATTACGGCAAGAGCAGCCAGTGAAGCAGAAGCTCTGCAACTGATTCATGATCTCGAAGGTCAACTTCGCCAAGTGATCGGAGAATATATCTTTGGAACTGATGAAGAAACGCTGGAGATGTGTGTTGGTAACCTTTTACTGGAGAAAAATTTATCAATTGCACTTGCCGAGTCTTGTACTGGCGGTCTCGTTACCAGCCGCATCACTGATGTGCCAGGCAGTTCACGATATTTGATAGGATCTATAGTCTGCTACAGCAATACCATCAAAGTAAAGCAAGTTGGCGTTGCGGAAGAATTGCTTGCAACGAAAGGTGCCGTAAGCCACGAGACAGCTGAGAGTATGGCTCAGGGAATTAAGAAAAAATTCTCTGCCGGCATCGGTATCGGGATTACTGGTATTGCCGGTCCGGATGGAGCAACTGCCGATAAACCTGTAGGACTTGTTTATATCGCTATTGACGGTCCAGCAGGGACCAAATGGTACGAACATTATTTTGCCGGAACACGTACAGAAATAAAAAACCGGACGGCTCTTGCAGCACTTAGTCATTTGAGGCATTATTTGCTTACTATTTAGGAGGTCGTTATATTGAAAGATGCAACAACTTTATTTGGTGATATAGCTTTAAGCAAGAAAACAGCAGCAGCTATC
>NZ_JBYKYF010000170.1:0-6508 GCF_057736855.1 Sporomusa sp. | reverse complement strand
GCTACAGTGTCATCTGCAAGGTTGGCTCACTTGACAAAACGGCAATCGGCGTACCGCCTGAGCACAAAATTCAGCCGGGATGCCACGAAGCTTTGTGTAACCCGATTCTTCAGGCCCGGCTCCTACATCAGGCCGGTACTGACCTTAATGTGATTGTCGGACTATGTGTCGGTCATGATTCGTTGTTTATCAAACACTCCGCCGCCCCGGTCACCACTCTCATCACCAAGGACAGGGTGTTAGGCCATAATCCGGCAGCCGCCCTCTATACCAGCGGGTTCTATTATAAACGGCTATTACAAACAGAAAAGGAGTGAAGATTCATGGTTAACCATCGCTTGCTTACAACCAGTCTCCTGATTTTCCTAGTGATTAGCTTACTAACAGCAGGTTGTGGCCAGCAAAAAAACCAACAGACAGGCGCCCCCGCTGCACCTGCAGCAACCCCTACCGACAAAATTAAGTTCAACATCGGGTATCTGCCGGCTGTTGGTCATGTGTTATATTTTGTTGCCAAAGAAAAGGGGTTTTATGAACAGGAAGGACTTGATGTCGAACTGTTTCAGTTTACCAACTCGGGTGAAGGCCTAAACGCCATCAAAGCCGGTAAACTGGATGCCGGAGCTTTTGGCACCGCTGCGCCGCAAGTATTCATTGCTAAAGGTACCCCCTTTGTCAATATTGGCGGCATGCAAAGTGAAGGCCACGCCATTGTCACCAAGCCGGAAAACGCAGACCAATTTTCATCTTTACAAAATTTCATTGGCAAGAAAGTGGCTACCGTTCGCCTGGCAACCGGTGATGCTGTCTGGCGGTCAGCAATGTCAAAGGCCGGTATTGATTGGAAACATCAAGTAACCATCCAAGAATTGGATTCGCCGGCTGCCGTACTGGAAGCTGTAAAAAAAGGTGCAGCAGATGCTGGCCTTGTTTGGGTTCCTTTTTCGGAAATGGCAGAAAGACAAGGACTAAAAATTGTTTCCTGGTCGTCCCAACTCATGGACGGACATGTCTGCTGCCGGGTAGTTGCCTTGGAAGATAAACTCAAGAATAACCCAGAGGCCTATATCCGCTACTCCCGCGCCAGCATTCGCGCTTATGACTTCTATCGTAACCACCCTGCGGAAACCTTAGATATCATCAGTAAATATGTTAAATTAGATAAAGAATTGCTCGAAAAAGCTACGTATAGCGGTCACATCCACAGCATTCCGGACCCTGACAAAAAACGCTTTACAGCTTTTTGGGAAGCCATGAAAGCCGCTGGCTACATTGAAAGTGATATAGATATCACTAAACATGTTAATAGCACTATCTACAAAACAGCACTTGACCAGTTAATCCAGCGTGAACCACAAAATCCAACCTATCAACAATTGCTTAAGGACTTTGAGGCAAACAACCTATAGCCGACTCCGTGCTGCCGCTTACTAGACGCATTAACGTTTGACAGCCAGGTAGCAACGTCAGCGGAGAGTATGAATACAAGTAATACCAATATGGAAGGAGAATGCTTGTGGCACTATTGACCCTAGACTCGGTATCGCTTACCTATCCAGGCGATGACCGTCCGGCCATTGCCAACCTGTCACTCACCATTGAGCCCGGCGAGTTTTTGGCAGTCGTTGGCCCCAGCGGTTGCGGCAAAAGTTCAACCATCAGGCTGTTGGCCGGACTGACACCGGCTACAAGCGGTCTGCTGACACTAAATAATAGCCCGATTCTCGCCCCTGGGCCTGACAGAGCGGTAGTATTTCAAGACTATTCCCTCTTCCCCTGGATGACGGCCCTTGATAATATTCGTTTTGTACTCAAAGAATCAGGCCGGGCAGCAGGTAAAGCGGCGCAGCAGAAAGCCAAAAAACTGCTCGACATGGTTGGACTAAGCAGTTACATCCACAAATACCCTGGGGAACTCTCCGGCGGCATGCGGCAACGAGTAGCCATTGCCAGAGCTTTTGCCCTGGATGCCCCTGTCTACCTTATGGATGAGCCTTTTGGTGCTGTAGACGCTAAGACCCGAGTAAGCCTGCAAGATTTGCTGCTTACTCTCTGGGCAGACAGCGGCACCAAAAAAACCATCTTTTTGGTAACCCATGATATTGACGAAGCCTTATACCTCGCCGACCGGATTGCCGTGTTCACTCCCGGCCCTGGCAGAGTGCTGAAAACCATTGACGTTCCTTTTCCCCGGCCCAGGCGGCGTTTTTTTCTGGTGCAAGATCCGCGTTATATCCAATTGCGCAATGAAATCCTCTCCTTGTTGCAAAAGGAAATCATGGAAGAACTCCAGCAAGTCGAAGGAGGTGCCGGCATATGAGCCAAACCAGCCGCGACCGTCTTGCGCTAGGTATTGCCATTCTCCTACTCTGGCAGCTAAGCACTGCCTGGTTAAAATTGCTTGATCCTCAGTTATTTCCTCAACCGTTGCAAGTCCTCAGCTTACTGATCGAAGACCGCCAGGTATTTTTGAAAAGTTTGCTCAGCTCCTTTAAACTGCTGTTGTGGGGGTATTTTCTGGCCGCAGCGCTTGCCATCCCGCTTGGACTCATTGTTGGCTGGCAGCGGCGGCTGCGGCTAGCCATAGAACCAGTTACCAATATCTTAGGGCCAATTCCCCCCATTGTTTACATTCCCTATGCCATTGCCATCCTGCCAACATTTACGCACTCTTCCATCTTTGTTATCTTTATCGGTGCGTTTTGGCCGTTATTCATCAACACTATTGCCGGAGTAGAAGCACTGGAAAAAAATATTATTGATTCCGCCAGAACCATCGGTGTCAGTAGAAAGTCGCTGCTTATCCATATTCTTTTACCGGGAGCCATGCCTCATATTGTCAGCGGTGGCGCCATCAGTATGGTACTGGCATTTATTTTGTTGACAGCCGCCGAAATGATCGGCGCCACCAGCGGGCTGGGATGGTATGTAAAATATTTTTCCGATTTTGCCGACTATCCCCGGGTAGTTGCCGGGATAATTGTTATCGGTATCGTCGTATTGTCGCTCATGACCTTATATCATCGATTTACCGGGTATCTGCTGAGATGGCGCAAGTAATAAAAGGCTGCCTTTATAGGTGTAATACCTATCAGGCAGCCTTGCTTGCTGCAAAGCAGTAGTGGTACCTTCTGTAATACTACTCTTGCTGGTTGGAGAGTTTGCTTTCGGCAGTAGCATTTACGCGGCTATTGAGCTGGGCAATATGCCTGTCCATATCCTGGGCCATTTGTTTAAACATAGCCTGGGCACTTGTATCTTCGGTAGCAGTAGCAAATGTTGCATAAGTTCCTTTAGCAGCTTCAGCAGCAGCCAGTGCTTTCTCTAAATCTTTTTTTACTGTCACAGTACCAGCCTCCTTAATAGTAATACATGCTGCGATCTCCCTTGAATATTATTGTTCAGCTTGCTTTGCCTTATAAGTGGAAGTATTTCACACCAAGAAATATTTTTGCTTTAGCCATGCACCCAAACTACTAGTTTCCAGCCAGTAGCATATAATTGTAAAAATTGAGTATGCTGGAGGTTACTGTGGTATTTTTTTACGCCCTGCTTGCAGTATTTTGCCTAGGCTTAGCCCCCTTATTCGGGAAATCCGTCCTTCACAATATAAATCCTGTCACCACTTTAGTTATTCGCACCTTCATTGCCACTGGCTTAGTCAGTGTTTGGCTACTTGTTACGAAGACCCATATCGGCTTTACAACCATCTCGCTTTCCGGTTGGTTTATGATTGGAATGGAAGCCCTCTTAGCAGCCGTGCTAGGTGAATTAGCCTATTTTTATGCCCTTGAAAAAGGGGATGTTTATGAGATTGCCGTTCTTATGTCCTGTGCGCCGCTGGTAACCATCATCTTGGGTAATATCTTTCTAAGTCAACCATTGTCACTACGTCAGTTTATTGGGGCCTTAATAGTCACAGTCGGTCTAATCATATTATGCGGCGACTAATCCTGCGAGTTATTATTACTATTTTTACTACTATAATTGGAAGGCGTCTTGCAATTCACAAATAATTGTCCTTTGGAGTCAATCCCGGCATAGGTTACCTCAGATATATCTGCAATATGTTTTCTTGCTAATTGTTCTTCCAGCCAAGCTTTTGTTAGGTTTTGTTTGCGCAAATTTCGCTCAATAATAACCCCATCCATAATCAATTCCACTGGAAATACAGGATCAGGTACGTGAATATTCAGATCACTTTTCGTTACAGGCTGGTAATCAGTCTTTTTTATGACACTTAACTTGCCGGTGGTTTCCAGTATCGCATATTGTACTTCAGCAGGATCCAAGACCCCTTGCTCACGCAATTGGGAATGCAGCTCATCTAAATCATAACGCAGCACATGCATGTTTTCTTCAATAATTTTTCCGTTCTCGATCACAATGGTTGGCGACCCATCAATCAATTTTCTGAGGGGTCGATTTTTTACGGTAATAAACGATACCCCATAAGTAAGTGCCACAAATAAAATTAGGTCATAATAGTGGTTCCACACTTTATCGGCCTCGGCAGCGGCAATATTGGCCGCAAGCGAACCAATGGTAATACCACTAATATATTCATAAAATGTTAATTGGCCCACCTGGGTTTTTCCCAGTACCCGAGTAAAAATTAGCAAACTTATGAATACTAATGAGGTCTGCCATGTATCGCGGATAAATTCTTGCCATTCCATAGTATTTTCTCCTTTATAAACCCATATGGTATTAGAGTGCGCAAAAACCAAGAAGATATTCTGTCGTTTGGCTCAATATTCCAGCTAACCATTTTTCTGAATGAACCATACTAAAAGTAACAATACTATCACCAACGGGGGCATGATATGACAGTAGCTTCTCAAGTCAAACAGACGTTAGCTACCTTAAAAGGAACGCAGTCCTAGATTATCTGTCCCTGAAAAGTACCGAATGAATCGGCAGCCAGTTGGAAACACTAGGAGTATCTCTGGATAATGTTTTCATCGGACAAGTAGACTCATCCGGTGACTTATACCTGGACTTGTATGATAACGCCAACAAATATATTCCCGCCATGCTGAAACCATGAACCAACTGCTAAATAAACTTAACCTTATTTATTGCGCTAGAAGGTGATGATAATGTCAATTATTAAAAACAAGAACCTGACCCCTGCACAGCAGCAATACCAAGACTTTGCCAGTGCCAGAGAACCACAGCGCCCCATTCTAAAAAATTGCATCCGGGCGTTTATCGCCGGCGGCATTATCTGCACAATTGGTCAAGGAATCCAATGGTTCTTTATGACATACTTTAATTTTGATGAAAAATCAGCAGGCGATCCTACCGTTGCCGTCCTGATTCTGCTTTCGGTGATACTTACCAGCTTGGGATTATATGATCACATAGCCCAATGGGCAGGTGCCGGCAGCGCTGTTCCGGTTACTGGTTTTGCCAATACCATTGCCTCTGCATCGCTTGATCATAAAAGTGAAGGATTTGTGTTAGGAGTCGGAGGCAATATGTTTAAAATCGCCGGACCGGTCATTGTGTATGGCGTCTTTTCAGCGTTCGTGGTGGGTATTATCCGTGTAATTATTACATCATTAGGTGAAATGTGATATGCTGCAAGGTCAACAAACATGGGTATTTGACAAGCAGCCAGTCATCATCGGTTCGGCAGCGATTGGCGGACCGTTTGAAGCCCAAGGTAATTTGGCGCAAGATTTTGATTTGCTGCATGATGATATCTGGCTTGAACAGGACAGCTATGAACAAGCAGAAAGACAGTTATTAGAAGAGGCTTGTGAAACTGCCATCAAAAAAGCAGGATTAAAAAAGGAAGATATTCAGTTTTTTCTCTCAGGTGATCTTATTAACCAAATTATTCCCAGCAGTTTTACCGCCCGCACCCTTGGCATTCCTTATTTAGGCATCTATGGAGCCTGTTCCAGTTCCATGGAAGGCCTTTCCCTAGCCTCACTTATGGTGGATAGCGGTTTTGCCCACAATGCACTTGTCGCTACCTCCAGTCATAACGCCGCTTCGGAAAAGCAATACCGGTATCCTACCGAATACGGCGCCCAAAAACCACCTACTGCGCAGTGGACAGTGACCGGGGCTGGCGCCGCCGTGGTAGCCAGTCAAGGCGAAGGGCCGCGGGTTATCGCCTCGACCATTGGTCGGGTAATAGACATGGGGCTTTCTGATCCGTTTAATATGGGTGCCGCAATGGCACCAGCTGCTGTAGACACCATCGAATCCCATTTCCGAGATTTACACATCTCCCCCGACCACTATGATCTTATTGCAACAGGTGATTTAGGAAAGGTCGGTCATCGCATTGCCAGCGATTTGCTTACCAGACACGGACTTAAAATTCCGGTGGAAAAATTAACTGACTGCGGAATTTTAATGTACAAGAGTGACCAGCCGGTGTTAGCCGGCGGCAGCGGTTGTGCCTGTGTGGCCACAACAACTTTTGGGCATCTATTAAATCGGATGCGCAAAGGAGAGATTAAACGAATGCTGATCATAGCCACCGGTG
>NZ_JBYKYF010000169.1:2423-6535 GCF_057736855.1 Sporomusa sp. | reverse complement strand
TGTTCCCCCAGCCTTGCGAGGTTCTAATCCCATAGTCTTCAGTTCAGACATGATTTTTTTCTGGGTTTCAAACTCTTGTCCACTTAACTCCGGAAAACTTCGGAAATGCCGTCTCATGGCGACCACATAATCATGCCCGTTTTGCACAAGTTCATGAATGAGTTGATTCAAATATATCATCCTTTCGTCTTCCATTGCAGCGTAAAAACCAGCCATGATGTAAATATTTACATAATCACTGCAAAATTCCTGCTATATTTGAAATTTTTAACAAAAATTTTTTTTGAGTTCAGAGCGCTCTAAGCAAATCTTTTAGAAAACAAAAATAGCTGTGAGAAAAAATAAAAGGCTGAATCTCTATGAGTTCAAGCCTTCTCTTTAAAAATTACCAGTAGTAATATACCTTGTCTTTATCATGTTTAATGTAACCATGACGAAGTTTGTTTGTTCTGTTTTCATCAGCTTTCAATGCAGTCACGTCGGTATCTTGGTCAGTGACTTCAGCAGCATGCGCGAATGCGGTTCCAACAACTACCATAAAAATGATAGCAGTAAATAATGACAGGGACAACCTATTTCTCATAATACCAGCCTTTCAATATACTACCGGTATTATTCGCTTCTTGCCCCTCGTTTCCTGCAACTACGCGCTTATGCATTAACAGAAATAATTACCAAACAATCAGTCTCTGCTACCGAACATTTACTTCTTGATTAACGCAGGTTAGCAGCGGTTTCCCGGCTAATCCAAGCAACAGGTTTTTCGCTGCCAGACTCGCCATCTTGTTACGGGTTTCGGTTGTTGCACTACCAATATGCGGCACTATAAGAATATTAGGCAGTGTTAACAGCGGATGATCTGCCGGTAACGGCTCAGGATCAGTTACATCCAGGGCAGCATACGCAATTTGCTTTTCACGTAATGCGTGATACAAAGCCTCAGTATCCACCACCGCACCCCTCGACGCATTCACGAAATAAGCAGTTGGCTTCATGTTAGCAAACTCTTGCGCCCCAAACATTCCCCGGCTTTCAGGAGTAAGCGGTGTTAGCACAACAATAAAATCAGCTTCAGCCAGTAATTCGTCAAAAGTACGATACTCAACATGCAGCGCTTCTTGATCAGAGCGTGGCTTACGGTTATGATAAATGACTTTCATTCCACTGGCCTGAGCCCGCCTGGCAACGGCTGCACCGATAGCCCCCATACCGACAATCCCCAATGTTTTTCCATACAAATCTACACCAAAAGGCATAAGCACACCAGGCTGCCATTTTCCAGCCCGCACCCAGTCCCAGCCTTCATGAATACGCCGAGCAGCAGCTAAAAGCAGTCCAAATGTAAGTTCAGCCGTTGTTTCTACAAGAACACCGGGTGTATTGGCAACCGGAATTTTCCTGGCCGTACAAGCCGAAATATCTATATTATCGTAGCCTACCGCCGGCTGAGCAATGACTCGCAAACGGGGCGCTGCTGCCAGTAACTCCTCGTTGACAGTCATATTGGTCGAAACATATAGCCCCTCGGCCTCACGCAACCATTGGGCCAAATCTTCCACTTTGGGTTTAGCCGTTTGCTCCCATTGATATATCTCGCATTGCTCCTGTAACATGGCTAATCCTGCAGGCATAATTCTTCCGGTAACAACCACTTTATATTTATTCATATCATTCACCACCATAACAAATATCTAGCTTAAATATATTCTGTTTATCCATGGTAAAATCCTTGGCAAGATATAAACAACAGCTAGTTTTTTAACAGCTTTATTTTACTCTCATACATGGTTTCAACAAACCAACAACCAGCACAAAACCCCTTAGCGAACACTAAGGGGCTTGGTTTTACATTACTGAAGCGATTCTATGCGAGCAGCAACCTGCTCAGGTGTCATACCATCCGCATTAATAACCGGAGCCTTAATCATTGTATTTTGAATATTCATTAGATTATTATCCATACCGGTTACGACACAAGCCATTACTTCTTCTTGGCTTTTAGGACTCACTACTTTGTAACCGCGCTGTTCTAAAACTTGTTTAATTGTTGACAAACTATCTTCCACTGCAACGGTTTTGGCCATCACAACACCTCCTTTCGGAGTTATTATGACCTGATGACCCCATAAGCATTACTATAACAACATCTTTCTAGTAGCTTGGCTACATAAAACATTTATTTGACAACATGATAAACCGGGTAGGAGCCTAAATTTTTATACCACAAACATTTTTCTTGAATCGCCTGAACAGCATCAGCAATATTGCTCTCCACCATACTCCCCTCGATATCAAAGAAAAAAATATATAAACCTAATCCAGTACGAGCAGGACGTGATTCTATCCGGGTAAGATTGACTTCTCTGATAGCAAACTCATGCAAAATAGTATACAAACTGCCTGGACGCTGTCCATTAATCTGAAATACCAGCGAGGTTTTGCATTTTCCCTGTATGTCCTTAACCATCTGCCGTTCCAAACCAATAAACCGAGTGGAATTTGCGTTATTATCTTGAATATCTCTGGCTAATACGGTTAACCCATATATTTCGGCTGCTTTCAGACTGCCGACAGATGCATATGGTCTGTTACTTCCAGCCACAATTCTAGCCGCCTCGGCTGTGCTGTCAACTGGTTGAAATTTAGCCTGCGGATATAATTTGCCTAACGTTTTTCGACATTGCGCCAATGCTTGCGGATGAGAAACTATGACTTCAATTTTTTGGTGGTCTTTTCGGGCTAACAAATTATGCCTGACAGGCAGCACCATTTCTTTGGTTATATATAAATCAACCTCATGTGCAAGGGTATCTAAGGTAATATTCACTGACCCTTCCAAAGAATTTTCCACTGGCACTATGCATTCATCTACCTCGCCAGCGGCAACCGCTCTAATAGCGACGTCAATAGCATTAAATGCTTCTAGTTGTGATTGACTTCCACCATAGAGGCTTAAGGCAATTTCTTCACAATAGGTTCCCTGCGGGCCTAAAAATCCAACTTTTTTAACCATATCACCCCTCCTTATAATAAAAAAACTCTCATCCCCTTAAAGGACGAGAGTTACACTCGCGGTACCACCTTTTTTATCCGCCTACTGGCGAATCACTCTGTAAAGTACGGGCCTCTGCCGATACTCTCCTTCGCTGATAACGGTGAAGGTCTCCGGCTCCACCTACCATCTGGACATGTCGCCAGATTTCAGCAAGCAACTCCAAGGTGAACTTCAGTATACCGACCCGTACCGGTTCTCAGCATCCCGGCTCTCTGTAGCGGCATGGATATACCTACTTTTCCTCTTCATAGTTTTTTCTGGTATTTTTATTACTATAACATGTGACTACTATTAATTCAAGCAGTAAATAGATAACAACACATTTTTTTACATGGCTTTTTCTAAAGTCTTGTTGATCATCGGCTGCTCTACGTACACACTGGTGCTTGGCAATGCAATAGACACACCTTGTCTTTCCAAAACCTCCATAATCTTGAGATTAATATCTTGCTTAATATTGAGATATTTTTCCCATACAATCGTTTTGGTGAAACAATACAAGAACAATTCCAGCCCATTTTTCCCAAAGGAATCGAATTTGACAAATACAATTTGTTGATCAATTTCCGGATGTGTCCGGAGAATATTTTCAATTTCGGCAATACAGGCTTGCAACTTATCTCTGGGAGTATCATAACGCAGGTTTAACCGAAAAGTTATCCGACGCATATTTCGCTTGGTAAAATTTATGATAGAGGTATTTACCAGATTAGAGTTAGGAACCGTAACCAGCGCCGCATCAAAAGCCCTTATTTTAGTGCTTCTAAAATTAATGTCTTCCACAATCCCTTCAACCTCATTGGTTTTTATCCAATCTCCGATACTAAACGGTTTGTCGGTAATAATAATAATTCCGGAAAAAATGTTGCCAATAAGATCTTTGGCTGCTAAAGCAAAGGCCAATCCCCCAAGTCCCATGCCGGCAATAAAGCCATTGACATCATATCCCCAGGTACTGGCAATAGCAACAAAGGCTAGCGCCAACACGATAAATCGTATGACTTTCGAAAAAAACGGAATTAAGATTTTGTCTACTTCACGATTAAAAATTTGATGA
>NZ_JBYKYF010000169.1:0-2413 GCF_057736855.1 Sporomusa sp. | reverse complement strand
TTTATCTTGGTTTTCAGAGTAATAAGCAAGAAGTGCATTAATAGCACTTGAAAATAATATAATGCTGCCGGTTCGCAGTATGTTATCTAACACAGAGTTAAACTTGGCAGGCAAAATGTTTTGCAATGCTAGATAAGCACCGATAAGCACAATTAAATTTCTGATTGGCATGCGAATCGTATTGAGAAACGACTCCTCGTGACTGTCTTGGTTGCGATGAACAAGTTTAAGAATGTAATGAAAGATATAATTAGTAAACAGATTTTGAAATACCCAAAAAACTAGAAAAATTAACATCGAGATCGTTACCTTGGATAAGTAGGAGTAATCGGTAATCAGTGCCAGTACAGTATACAATTGCTCCGGTATTGGTATGCCAGCAAACTCCATCATTTTTCCCCTCTCTTGTGTTGCTTAAACGATAAGAGCCGTAATCCATGGTATAACCAAGTATTACGGCCATTGTGATTTACAACCGAAATAATATTATATTCTTACGATTCATTATAAGAGTTTTACCTTATTTTTTCAAGGCATTTGCTGGTAACCACAACTGCGGCCGAAAGCTGCTTTAGCAGTAAATAGGTAGCTATTTATGTTGTTTTAGCAAGAAAATTCTCTAATATGTGATTCCCTTTCGGCGTCAGAATAGACTCCGGATGGAATTGTACGCCTTCTACTTCAAACTGCCGGTGCCTAATTCCCATAATCAAATCATCCTGCGTGAAAGCAGTAATTTCCAGACAGTCAGGCAGACTTTTTTTGTCAACAATCAGCGAATGGTATCTACCAGCAATAAATGGCTGGGGTAAATTATGGTAAATACCTTTTCCCCGGTGAATGATATATTCTGCTTTACCGTGCACCAGCTGTGGAGCCCGAACAACCTGACCACCAAATACTTCAGCAATCGCCTGATGTCCAAGGCAAATTCCCAATATCGGGATTTTTCCAGCAAAATGAGCAATAACTGCTTTGCTAATTCCCGCATTTGCCGGGGTGCCGGGCCCAGGGGAGATAATAATCCCGCGATACCCTGCCGCTGCGATTTGTTCAACAGTAGTCATGTCATTTCTAATGACCGTTACCGGATAACCTAGTGCCGCTACATACTGATATACATTATAGGTAAACGAATCATAATTATCCAATAACAGAATCATAGCATCGGTACCTCCTCCAGCAGTTGCATTAGCACCCGGGCTTTATGCAGAATTTCCTGGTACTCCATTTCCGGTTTAGAATCTGCAACAATCCCTGCACCTGTTCGAATCGTCACCTGTTGTCTGTCAATCATCAGCGTACGAATGGTTATACACATATCCATATTACCTCTAAAGTCAAAGTAACCAACTGCCCCGGCATAAGGTCCGCGAATATCTCCCTCCAATTCCTGAATAATTTCCATGGCCCGCACTTTGGGCGCACCGCTTACAGTACCTGCCGGAAAACATGCTGTCAGCACATCTACTGCCGAAAACTCTGGAGCAAGCTGTCCTGATATTTCTGACACAATATGCATAACATGGGAATACTTTTCCACTTCCATCAATCGTTCAATATGCACGGTTCCCGGTAGACTAATCCGGCCAAGATCATTACGTCCAAGATCCACAAGCATAGCATGCTCAGCCCGTTCTTTGATATCAGCCAGCAGTTCCGCGGTCAACCGTTCGTCTTCAGCCAGGTTCTCACCTCGGCGTCGCGTTCCGGCAATGGGACAAGCCAATACCTTTTTATCTTCAAGCTTAACGAGTCGCTCTGGAGATGCGCCGACAAGCTGCCGTTCACCAAAATTGATATAAAACATATACGGTGAGGGATTGGCCTGCCGTAACCGTCGGTACAACGCAAACGGTGGTCTGGTTAATTTGTATGAAAAAGGTCGTGACAGTACAACCTGAAATATTTCTCCTGCTGCAATATACTCTTTGGCCTTCTCCACCATTGACAGATATTTTTGTTTTCCTAAAGTTTCTGCCTCCACAATACTCAGCTCAGATACCTCTGCCTGACTGTCCGGCAATAACTCATATTCGGGTAACAACATAGGTTGTTTGAGTATAGCTGCCAATTCTGTCAACTCTTGCACGGCCTGCTCATATTCGTCAGCGACCTGACTGTCCGGCGAAACGGGTACCAAATTTATCAGTCGGGTAGAATGAGTCAAATGATCCATAGCAAGAATATATTTACAGACCATTTGCTCGATCAGCGGCAATGTTTCTGGAATATGCAAACCACAAACCCGTTCCCAGGTTGCGACAGCCTCATACGCAGTATATCCTACTGCCCCTCCAATAAATGGCGGCAATTCTGCCAGGTCAGGCATAGAGAACTTTTTCAAAAAATCTTTGAACACCAGATGTGGTTTTCCGAACGCCTGAGTTGAACAATCGCCGAGTATTATGTC
>NZ_JBYKYF010000168.1:0-6566 GCF_057736855.1 Sporomusa sp. | reverse complement strand
TGAGTTCGCAGATAGCTATTCCAATTGGACCTGTGCCGGTTACTATGCAGGTCATGATAGTGATGCTGACGGGTATGGTATTAGGTAGTCGTCTAGGACCGGTAAGTGTGATTGTCTGGGTGCTGTTAGGGGTATTTGGATTGCCGGTGTTTGCCCAAGGAAAAGCTGGGGCAGCAGTGTTAATTGGGCCAACAGGCGGTTATATTTTTGGCTATATTGTTTGTGCGTATATTGTTGGATATGTTGCGGAACACTTTGAACTGACATACAAATATACCGCTTGTTCTATGTTAGCCGGCCTAGCGGTTATTTATAGCATTGGGTTGGCAGGGTTTATGTTTTCTTTTCAATATGTGCTGCACAAAGCCATGAGTTTGGATCAGGCATTGCATTTGGCGGTACTACCCTTTTTGCCGTTTGATCTTGTTAAAACTGCGGCTGCGGTATATATTGGTGTGCGTGTACGCCGGGTTTTGTTAAAAATCGGTTTACTAAGCCATTAGTTTAATCGGGTAAGGGATATAATTTTGCGGGTAATTATAGCTTGTATTTACAATCTTCCCGTTTTTGAGGTACAATAATAGCTATTAAACATTAAACTGTTCGAAAAAGCGTAAACAGCTTACTGCTGCACAGGGGGATTTATTAATGCTATTAGTATTTGATGTTGGTAATAGCAACATCGTATTAGGCGTCTATAACGGCGAAGAACTCATCCATCATTGGCGGGTATCAACTGATAAACAAAAGACCAGTGATGAGTACGGTATGTTGCTTTATAACCTATTTACTTATCGTGGCATGAAGATGGAAGATATTGAAGCAATTGTTATTTCTTCGGTTGTTCCGCCACTGATTGTTCCACTAACTAGGATGTGCCAGCGGTATTTTAACGTTGATCCACTAGTAGTTGGACCTGGTGTTAAAACAGGTATATGTATAAAATATGAAAATCCGCGTGAAGTTGGTGCCGACCGAATTGTAAATGCTGTCGCGGCCTATGCCAAATATGGCGGACCGTTAATTATTGTTGATTTTGGTACTGCCACTACCTTTTGTGCCTTATCGGAAAATGGCGATTATCTTGGCGGTGCTATTGCACCAGGTATCGGTATTTCCACCGAGGCGTTATTTCAACGGGCAGCTAAACTGCCGCGCATTGAACTCATTAAACCTAAAACGATTATATGCCGAAACACCATCAATAGTATGCAATCTGGCATTATTTATGGATTTGTTGGACAAGTAGATGAAATTGTCCGTCGGATGCGCATAGAAATGGGACAGAAGGTGCCTGTTATTGCTACAGGGGGTTGGGCTAACCTTATTGCCCAAGAGTCCCATACCATTGATAAGGTGGATACTTTCCTGACATTAGAAGGTCTTCGGCTAATTTATGAACGCAATCGGTAATTATTGCTATACATGGCGAAAAGGGCGGTCAATACGGCCGTCTTTTTGAGTCTCACCGAATGTATGACTACCTGGTGCTGACAACAGAACAACTAAATCTTTTGCCTGACGTGCCTAGATGGCACTAGCCGATTGCGCCATGGATAGTCTAAGCAATCGGCTTGTCCTAAGGGATTTGGCACAAGTCTTTTCTTACAGTAGGAGGACAAATGCAAATCGGAAAACTTAATTTAGTCAATCAGGTTATCTTGGCTCCGATGGCTGGGGTTACTGACTTACCATTTCGTTTGCTGGCCAAAGAAATGGGCTGCGGTTTGGTCTATTCCGAAATGGTGAGTGATAAGGGGCTAATTTATGATAATGTGCATACCAAAAAGATGCTGGCTATTGACGAGCGAGAACGGCCGGTAGCTTTGCAGATCTTTGGTTCAGAACCTGACTGTATGGGGCGTGCTGCAAAAATTGTTGCCGAAGCCGGTGCTGACATTATCGACATCAATATGGGTTGTCCTACCAATAAGATAGTCAAAAATGGTGAAGGGGCAGCACTTATGCGCAATCCTGATTTGGCTTACCGGATTATTGAAGCTGTGGTACAGGCGGCTGGCGTTGTGCCGGTAACTGTCAAATTTCGCAAAGGCTGGGACGATAGATCGGTTAATGCCGTGGAAATAGCTAAATTGGCTGAACAAGCCGGAGCGGCGGCTGTCAGTGTGCACGGCAGAACCAGGGAGCAGTTTTATTCGGGTCAGGCTGACTGGAATATTATTCGGGAGGTAAAACAGGCAGTCAATATTCCGGTTATCGGTAATGGTGATGTCCGAACGCCTAAGGATGCCAAGCGTTTATTGACTGAAACCGGTTGTGATGGCATAATGATAGGACGGGGGGCGCAAGGCAATCCCTGGATATTCCGACAAGTAACCCATTATTTGGAAACAGGCGATCTCTTGCCACCGCCGGGACTGGATGAACGGATTGACATGCTGCTACGGCACCTGGATATGCTTGTTGAACACAAAGGCGAGTATGTTGGTATCCGAGAAATGCGCAGTCATGCGGCTTGGTACACGAAAGGGTTGCATAAGTCGGCTGAATTAAGGCTTACTTTTAATCAGGCAACTAGTAAAGCGGATTTTATTCGAATCATGGAAGATTACCGGGCGACAATATCGAGGTGAAGACAGTGAATATGCTCATCATGCCTGTTGCTAATGGCGTATTGCCAAGAGCACAGGGCGGGACGATTACTGGTATGTTTATTATTGAAAATGGAGGTCAGTTACTCCTAGATGTTGGAGTTGGGAGAGACATTTTCATCTGTCCCTGGATAGCAGACGAACATGAACTGTACCCTGTAGGAGTTGTTGTCAGAATCTTGGATATATGGAATCAGACGGTCGTGGATGCGACTGGGGCTGAAATTCCAGTGCTGATGGCTAAGTTGGAAGGATGTGGGCATGCTCGTTGGCACACACTCCGCACGGCTGGTAGCTATATCTATTCCAATGATGTTGAATATCTTAATCTAAAGAAAATGCGCAAAGACTATCCGACTATTTCCGGTGCCGGATGGGCACCGCAGGGCGGATATACGGAGTTTAGAGATAAAAGTGATATACCTGTAACGCTGTATGGCGTTGATTTGGAAACTGGCCAGCAAATTAGTATTACGGCTAATTTAGGTGGTCTGGTTGAACTGGAACAAGCTCATACCATTGAGCATTCTGTTATTAGGGCATTAAATACCTATGGACTTTGTACGCCTCGAACATTGGTGGCGGCTATGAACCGAGAAACCGACGAGTTAAAAAAATCAGTGGAATTTAGCATCAAGCATGTTATGCCCGAGGTTTTGGGCGTGACGGCCAGCGGCGTTTGCGGTAATCCCATGACTAATTTAGCCCAGGTGTATTTAGCCCAAGAGTTTGTCAGTAATATTGAGGCAGGCAAATCTCTGAATGAATCACTGGACAAAGCACGTCGTTCGACGATGTCTCAGCTAACTGATGATATTGGTCTTACTATGAACCAAGGAATCCGTGTTTTACAAGGACTTAAAAAGGGTATGGTTCATGATGATACGATATTAAAGCTGCAAACCTATAAAAAGGTAATAAGCCGTTTCCCCTTTGAACCGTGGGGGTAACGGTTTTTTGATATATTTCGTTTGTTGCGCGAAAACTTGTTGCTACTCTAAAAAAATGCTAAAATATGTATGTACACAATGTTGTGCACATATACTACAGGAGGAGATGACTAAGCCGTGTTGCTTCGCATTGGTGACAAGATTGTTGACATTCAGAAGATTCATCAAACTGTGGACAAAATTCTTGAATTGCGGAGTAACGGCCTGTCACAACAGGAAGTAGCAGGGCAGTTGAGTGTTGATCGGACTTTGATTTCGCGCCTTGAGGCTATTGGTGAGATTCGTAAAGGTGGCCGGATAGCACTCATTGGTTTTCCGATAAAAAATTGCGAAGAAATTTATGCGATAGCCAGACAGGAAGGTATTGATTACTGTTTAGTACTATCTGAGAAGGAACGCTGGGATTTCGTCCAGACCAAAAGTGGTATAGAACTTTTTAACACCATTATGGAGATCATTGCTAATGTGCGTAAGCACGATATTGTAATTATTATTGGGTCTAATATGCGGATCAAGCTGGTGGAGGCATTGCTGGATAAATCGGTAATCGGTATACAAATTGGTGAATCGCCAATTGCAGAAGATAAATATGTTAATCCGGAGGATATTTGTGCACTTATTAGACAGCTCAGGTTTTAGTCAGGGGGATCTCAGATGAAACAGGTGGTAAGCATCAGTCTGGGTTCATCTAAACGTAATGGTACAACAATCGCAACATTTGGTGGGCAAGAATTTTGTATCAAGAGATTAGGAACCGATGGGAACAAACGTATGGCTGCGCAGCTTATTCGCGAACTCGATGGTCAGGTGGACGCCATCGGTCTTGGCGGAACTGACTTATATATTTATGCTGGTAATCAGCGGTATACTTTTCGGGAAGCAAAGGCCTTAGCTGCTAATGCTAAAATAACACCAGTTGTTGACGGTAGTGCTATTAAAAACACATTGGAACGCCGGGTAGTGCCTTATCTTATGACTAAACACGGTTGGAATTTTAAAGATAAAGAGGTGCTGCTTGTGTGTGCCGTTGACCGGTTTGGTATGGCCGAGGCTTTAGCGGCGGCTGGCAGCCGGACGGTATTTGGCGACTTGATGTTTGGACTAGGGCTGCCCATACCCATTACTACCTTAACAGGACTGTCTCGATTAGCGAGTCTGATAGCTCCTATTATCACTAAACTACCCGTTAGTTTGTTTTACCCCACTGGTGACAAGCAGACGCAAGTTACCCCAAAGTTCGAGAAATACTTCCATAAGGCCGCTATTATCGCAGGGGATTTTCACTTTATCAGACGGTATATGCCGGCTGATATGAATGGAAAAGTCATTATTACTAACACGGTGACGAAAGAAGACGAAAACCTGCTTAGAGAACGTGGTGTAGTCACGTTGGTAACTACTACGCCAGAGATGGGCGGCCGGTCTTTTGGCACCAATGTATTAGAAGGGGTACTCACTGTTTTGTCTGGTAAACGCCCTGAACAGTTGACAGCAGAAGACTATACTCAGCTTATAGAGCAGACCGGGATTGAGCCAAGGTTTAAAAACCTTAGATGAGGGAGGGGCTTGTATTTGCAAACATTTGCTTTTGTAGTTCATCCGCTTGAAGCCAGGGATTTTAGTCGGAAATTTCCTTTTACCCGCAACTGGCCGGACAGGTTAGTGGAGGGAATTATCAAATACATACCGCCGTTTAAAGTATCTCACATCAGAGGTATTGATTCTGGATATAATACTGCTGAGGGATGGTTTATAGGGTGCCCACTAACATCCCGACAAATGTTGAATATGCCTGAACCATATGTCATTAATAAGATTATTAAGGCTGGAAAATTGGCTGAAAAATTAGGTGCAAAAATTGTTGGTCTTGGCGCTTTTACTTCTATTGTCGGTGATGCAGGTATATCTATTGCCAAAAATTTAAATATTGCAGTGACCACAGGCAATAGCTATACGGTGGCTACTGCGCTCGAAGGAACCCGTCAAGCGGCCAAAGTAATGGGATACGATTTAGAACGGGCTAATATCCTTATCCTGGGTGCGACAGGTGCAATTGGTGCCGCCTGTGCGCAAATTTTGGCGCGGGAAGTGCGGTATTTGACACTGGCTGCCCGTGACGAAGCCAAGCTTGAAAAACTTGCTACACAAATTTTGAAATCTACAGGATTAGCCGTGCGGGTAACTGCAAATACTAAACACGCTATCCGAAATGCTGATATAGTTGTAGCTGTAACCAGTGCTATTGACAGTATCATTGAGCCTGAGGATTTGAAGCCAGGCGCTATTGTTTGTGATGTAGCCAGACCGCGCAATGTTTCCCGCCGGGTAGCAGAAATGCGCAACGATGTCCTTGTTATTGAAGGTGGGATCGTTGAGGTTCCGGGGAATGTAGATTTCGGTTTAAATTTTGGGTTTCCGCCGCAAACTGCCTATGCCTGTATGGCTGAAACCATGATCTTAGCGCTAGAGGGACGTTACGAGAATTTCACTCTAGGGCGGGATTTAACGGTAAAACAAATTGAAACTATTAATAAATTAGCAATTAAACATGGTTTCAAGCTTGCGGGCTTTCGTAGTTTTGAGAGAGCCATTACTCCAGAGGAATTAACTGCGATTAAAAATAACGCAGCGAGGAAAATAGTTCAGGTACAAACAGAGAGAGGTGCTTTTGAAAATATTGACAAAAACCTTATTTATGCCTATAATAGTGAAAAATAGAGGATGTTCATAGCATTGGGTTGCCTCTTACCGACAACAGTGTCAAGTCCTACTTGACACTATTTATATTGCCCGATCCTGATATCTAAAGATTTTGCTATACCAACGGGCAAGTTTTTTACTAAAACGAATACACTATCAACGGATAGAATTTTGAAATATTTGCAAAAATAATTTTTTTGTAAATATTTAAACAAAGAGGAGAATGTATTCATGGAAAAAGATGTTATGCTGACGATAGACGGACTGAAGAAGTTAGAGCAAAAGCTAGACTATTTAAAATCAG
>NZ_JBYKYF010000167.1:0-6644 GCF_057736855.1 Sporomusa sp. | reverse complement strand
CCGAAATATCAGGCAGTGGGAGAAGCTAAATCGTTTAAGTTCGCATTTTTTGGATGTTTTATCCGGATTGGTAACACTTAAGCTATTTGGCCGAAGTATTGAACAAACAAGTATCATTGCTCGGGTGAGTAAAGAGTTTCGGGATGCTACTATGACTGTATTGAAAATAGCGTTTTTGTCATCACTGGTGCTGGAATTGGTGGCCACTCTCAGCACTGCATTGGTGGCGGTAACTGTGGGGCTTAGACTTCTCTATGGCGAAGTTGCGTTTTCTCAAGCATTTTTTGTGCTGTTGCTGGCGCCTGAGTATTATTTACCGCTCAGAATGCTAGGAAGTCAGTTTCACGCCGGAATGGCAGGGAAGGCCGCTGCTGCTGATGTTTTTCGGCTGCTCAAACTGACTGGCAGTCAAACAGCTGATGGGTCAGCAGCTATGCCTAAACAACGACAGCTTGCACTTGCCTTTCAGCATGTGTATGCTGAGTATCCTCAACGTGAGCGTCAGGCTTTGCGCAATATATCGTTTACACTGGAGCCGGGGCAGCATTTGGCAGTCGTGGGACCAAGCGGTGCAGGGAAAAGTACAGTGGCTGCCCTGTTGCTAAAATTTATTGTGCCTGTTGCAGGAGAGATATTAGTTAACGGAAAGTCACTTAGGGATGTACGTTTGGCCGATTGGCTGCAGCAAGTTGCGTTTGTACCGCAACGGCCGCATTTGTTTCAAGGGTCTGTTGCCGATAATATTCGTCTGGCACGGCCTGATGCATCGCTGGATGAAATTATTATGGCAGCGAAAGCCGCTGGTGCACATGATTTTGTTGAACGGCTGCCTGACGGTTATGATACGCTCATCGGGGAAGGCGGCCACGGCTTGAGCGGCGGTGAGCGCCAGCGGCTGGCAATTGCCAGAGCTTTATTGCAAGATGCACCGCTGGTTATTTTGGATGAGGCGGCACGTGGACTGGATGTTCATTCACAGGCGATGTTGGATAAAGCTTTGGCAAGGCTATTGGCTGGACGGACGGCGATTATTATTGCCCATCGCTTGAGCACAGTGCGGCAAGCTGACAAAATTATTGTGCTGACAGATGGACAAATTAGTGAGGCCGGCACACATGAGGAGTTAATGGCCCAGTCGGGATTATACAGGCGGCTTATGCTGGCCTCTCAGACAGGGGAGGGGTCTGATGTATAACCTGATTGTCGCCAATCAGCGTACCTTGTTATTGGCAGTGGTTGCCTGTGTAATCGGCATTTTTACGGTATTTACCAATGTTGGCTTACTGGCAGCATCAGCTTGGCTCATTTCGTCTGCGGCGCTTCACCCGGCTGTGGCAGAATTATCGTTGGCGATTGTCGGGGTGCGATTTTTTGGTTTAGCAAGAGCCATCTGCCGGTATGGAGAGCGTTATATAAGCCATGAAGTCACCTTTCGCCTGCTGGCAGATATCCGAATCTGGCTTTATGCCAAATTGGAACCGCTAGTACCGGCTCATGTGTCAGGACTGGGGAAAGGTGATCTCTTTAGCCGGTTGGTAGCTGATGTTGAGACTTTGCAATTTTTTTATTTACGGGCGGCATTTCCTGTGGTTATTGCTGTAGTAGTGACAATAATGACCATGGGGTTGTTGGCATGGCTGGCTCCTTGGCTGATGTGGCCAGTGGTCGGGGCTTTTATAGTGGTCGGGTGCGTTTTGCCGGCAGGCCTGTTGCGTCTGGGGCGTGAGGCTGGGCGAGAGGCTATACAGGCCAGAGCCAATTTAAACAGAAGCATCGCTGACAGTATGGAAGGGATTACCGAATTAATGGCGTTTGGCCAGTCAGAACGACAAGCCGCCCGGATCGCTGCTGACAATGCCCAATTGATGACGAGTCAGGCGCGGGCCAATAGAGTGGTCGCTTTAAGCGAAGCCCTGGGAATCCTGGGGATGAATCTGACTGTCATTGCTACCATTGTCCTGGCTGCTCCCTTGGTAGCTACCGGGCAGCTAGCGGGAGTTTACCTGGCAGTAGCGGCACTGGCGGTACAGGCCAGTTTTGAAGCTATTTTGCCACTACCCTCTGTGGCTTACTATTTGCAGGAAAGCAAAGCTGCGTTTGCGCGAATAACCGCAATTATCGAACAACCATCGCCTGTTCGCTCTGGTAAAATAGCAACTTTGCCTGCAGGTCCGCTGGAGTTTTCTGCGTATCAACTGACGTTTGCCTATTCAGCCCATTTACCGCCAGTATTATCTGATATAACATTCAGCTTGCCGCCAGGAAAACGCTTGGCAATTGTCGGGGCCAGCGGGGCCGGCAAAAGCACACTGGCTGGATTGCTATTACGGTTTTGGGACTATGAGCAAGGTTCTTTGCGATTAAATGGGAGGGATATCAGAGACTATGAACCGGCAGCAGTACGTCAGGCGATAAGTGTTGTCAGTCAGGATACCTATCTGTTGAACGCCACCATTCGCGATAATATTTTATTAGCCAAACCGGATGCTACACCGGATGAATTACAGCAAGCCATTGCGGGTGCTATGTTGACTGAATGGATTGAGCGACTGCCGCAGGGACTGGATACGTTGACCGGCCAAAACGGGCTGGCTATTTCCGGGGGGGAACGGCAACGTATTGCTTTGGCACGGGCGCTGCTTAAAGCGGCTCCGGTATGGCTCTTGGATGAACCGACAGCTGGGCTTGATGCTCAAGCTGAAGCAGTGGTTATGAACCATATTCTTACACTGGCTGATAGTCGTTCCCTGATATTGATAACCCACCGCCTGGTAGGACTGGAAACCATGGATGAAATACTTGTCTTAGCTAACGGACGTATTGCCGAACAAGGGACATATGCTGACTTAATTAAAAACAGAGGGATATTTTACCATATGAAGATGTTGCAGGACGACTTGCTAAATATTGCTTGAGAGCTTGGCCTTATTGTGATAAGGTATATAATTGGAGGCGATAATATGGCTGAGCCAACCTATTCAGTAGAAAAAGTATGTCCTGTATGTGAACAAACATTTCGTGTTACCCGGACGCGCGGCAGACAAATTATGAGTAAACAGGATAGCGATTTCTGCGCGTATTTTAAAGATATAAACCCGTACTATTATACTATTTGGGTATGTTCCAACGGCGGCTATGCAGCAGCCCACAGCTATTTTGAAAATTTATTTGCGAGCGCTAAAGAAAAGATTGCTAAATTTTTGGCTGGGCGTCAGGTAAATGTAAACTATAGCGGGATACGGACACGGGAACAGGCAATAGAAACTTATAAGCTGGCGATTTTTTTTGCCAATCTGATTGAGTCTCCGGCAAGCCGATTGGCAGAATTATATCTTAAACTTGCCTGGTTGTTTCGTGAAGGGGAAAACCAAGCAGAAGAACAAGCCGCAATGGTTAGGGCTTGCGAGTATTATGAGCAGGCGTTGATGCGGGAACGGTTGCCTATTGGCCCATTAAGTGAAGCAGCAGTTACCTATTTGATTGGTGAGTTAGCCCGGCGAACCGATCAGAATGACAAAGCGTTGTTATATCTGGGCAAAGTGGTAAGTAATCCTGCTACCAAACTAGAACCTCGGGTACTTAACTTGGCACGTGATGCCTGGCGTGCGGCGAGAGAGGCTCGCGACAAGGCGGCTGCAGCGAATAAAAATGCTGATTAATATTATCCTTACCATATAAAAAGCGCTGACCATCATGTTGTCAGCGCTTTTTATATGGTTATCTCAGAGAGTCCTCCGGCCAGTAACTTACGCCAGATGGCCTGGTTTGATGCTAAAGGTTGGCTATTTCACATAGGGAATGGTCAGCGGTCCCAATGGCAGTACGGCAACACTGGCACCAGGTTTTTTATTTAATATGTCTGTGATGGCATCACAGGGGTTGGCTACCGGAATGATTTTGGCATCACGTACTGTTTGGTCATCAAGACTGGAATAGAGATAACATTCGGCTTTCATGAGAATCATCGCCAGTATTTGCACTTGCCATTGGTCAAATACCGAGTAGCTGGGATCATTAATCATCGCCAATAGTTCCTCAGGAGTATCCTTGGCTTTGAGAATTTCGGCAAAGTTGCCGTGGTCAGGTATGCCATCCGAACATTCGGAGCACGCAAGAATGGCTCCGCCCTGTTTGACAATTTGGGCGGCTGCACTCATTCCTTTTACGGTTTGGTACAGATTTTGGTCAAGTGGATAGCCGGCATTGGTTGTGATAACAAGGTCAAATGGCTGGTCAACCGGGTACATGGCGTGTTCTTTGACAAAGGCGCAACCTGCACGGTGGGCGGTAATTACATCACCAGCAAAGACGCCAGTAATTTCTTTTTGTCCGTTTAACGTAACATTCAGCATGAAGTCTGGCTTAGCCATCAAACAGTTTTGGGTGGCGGCATCTTGCACTACATTGCCCTCAAGTACGCCCCAGGTGCTTTGCGGATGACCAATCATTTGTGCGTTATGAAAGTCTTGAATTGTCGTAATACCGGCAATTCCAGGATTAATGCCCTTGGGCCCGCCAGAGAATCCGGCGAAAAAGTGCGGTTCAATAAAGCCTGTTACAATTTTAAAGGTAGCGTTTACATAAGTCTTATTTAGATATACATCAGATCCATAGCTGTTTTTGCCTACAAACACAAGTTCTTCAGGGTCAAAGGCATTGTGGTTTATGACCCGGACGGTATCCACTACCTCTTGCCCTAGCATTTGAACAAGTTCTGCCTGTGTGTTAGCGCGGTGGCTGCCAAGACCATTAATGATGACGAAGTTTTCTCTAGGAACGTGTGAAAGTTCTTCCAGTAACCAGGGAACCAGCTTGTGATTTGGTGTTGGGCGGGTAATATCGGAAATAACAATGGCAACTGTATCGGTCGCAGCAACCATGTCTTTGAGAGGCGGTGTGCCCATCGGTTGGCGAAGTGCCTGTTGTACGGCAGATTTTTCGTCAGTTAGGCCGGGTACATGCCGGGGCTCAATAATTACTGCACGATCAGGTACCATGATTGTCAGACCATTTTTTCCATAAGCTAGCGAGACTGGTTTCATAGGGTTACACTTCCTTTCGTCAGTTTATAGGATTTGCTTGGCTGATTCTATTCTATCCTTTATTTACCATAACCTCAATACTTTTCTTTTTCGCTGCTTACTATTGCTGTAATGCAGAAACAACAGGGGCGCAGGGGAAAAATCTAATTCACCTGAACTGACGCCACCTGTAGCGATGAGATCCTTGGCTCAGTGTCAAAAATGGGTGGAAGGGGCTGCAATATGACGGGTATCTTTGTTGGAGAAGTGGCGCCAAACAGCGTAAAAAATTCCAGGCGTAATATGTATGTATCCGCATATCCTATTGAGGATGCGGATTTTATTTTTCTTTAAAAAATTTGCTTGCACTTTGGTTCAGTTATGTTACAATCATATAGTAATTTTTAAATGCATGAATACAAAGGAGCGATGATAAGTGAAATATTTTAGGTTATCCCAGAATGCTGTAAGGGCGCTGGCCGATACCTACAGCACGCCGCTTTTGGTGCTGTCTTTAGAACAAATTGAGCTTAATTACAATCTGTTGGCAGAGAATATGCCAGACGTTAAAATATATTACGCTGTCAAGGCCAATCCGGATGAGCGTATTGTCCGGAAACTGAATGAGCTTGGCGGCTATTTTGATGTCGCTTCTGATGGTGAAATGCGGATGCTCAATAGGATGGGCATCGATTCTGAACGCATGGTATATGCCAATCCGGTGAAAACGGCAAGTGGTCTCAAGGTAGCGCATGCTATTGGAGTGCATAAATTTACTTTTGATAATGAAAGTGAGATTGCCAAAATGGCGGCCGCTGAACCTGGTGCTACTGTTTTGTTACGGATAAGGGTGGACAATCCTAACGCACTTGTTGACCTGAATAAAAAGTTTGGCGCACATCCTGATGAAGCGTTAGAGCTTTTGACTAAAGCCCAGGCCGCTGGGCTGGATGTTGCCGGCTTATGTTTTCATGTGGGCAGCCAATCCACAGATAATACGGCTTATCTTGAGGCGCTTAAAATCTGCCGGAGGCTTTTCAATGCTGCGGCTGAGCGGGGCATGAACCTTAGAATTTTGGATATTGGCGGGGGCTTCCCCATTCCGACACTCACGGAAGAACCCGATGTTGCCGCAATGGTTAGTGAAATTTATCGAGCCATTAAACAGTATTTTCCTGATACTGAAATTTGGGCTGAACCTGGCCGCTATATTTGTGGTACGGCGGTGAATCTCATTACGCAAGTGATTGGAACTAAGGTTCGTAATAATCAGCAATGGTACTTTTTAGATGATGGTTTGTACGGTACTTTTTCCGGTGTTATTTTTGATCATTGGGATTTTGAACTTGAGACTTTTAAGAGCGGCAAAAAAATTCCGGCAACGTTTGCCGGTCCGAGCTGTGATTCCCTGGATATTATGTTTCGGGACAAATATACAGTACCACTGGAAATCGGCGATTTGATTCTGGTACCTAATTGTGGCGCTTATACATCTGCTTCTGCAACTGTATTCAATGGTTTTGCCAAAACCCCAATTGTGGTGTGGGAAGAAGTATATGAAGACATTAAAGCCAAACTTGAATTAGGAGCTGCGGGATAAAATCGTATTTTTGAGACAAAAAG
>NZ_JBYKYF010000166.1:2182-6744 GCF_057736855.1 Sporomusa sp. | reverse complement strand
TGAACGTGCCAGATATGAAGATCCATATTCAGGGGGCGTAGGAAATTCTATACGGTATTTAGGTATTGCGCCTTGCAGCAACTCCTTGAAAGTAGACGGTATCGATAATTTATTTTGTGCCGGGGAAAAATGCGGAATTTTGGTTGGCCATACCGAAGCCGTGATAACCGGACTATTGGCCGGACATAATGCGGTACGTTGCTGTATTGATATGAAATATCTTGAGTTACCGGCAGAACTGGCTTCAGGTGATTTTATAAATTACATTCACGCGCAAATGAGAACCGAAGAGGGAATTAAACTAAGATATACTTTTTCTGGTTCAGCTTATTTCGAACGGATGAAAGAGCTAGGTTTATATTCTGCCTCGCGAGGAGAAATTAACGACCGGGTCATCAAAGCCGGATTACATGATATTTATAATACCTGTTTGGTTTGATGAGGAGGGGGAATATGCTAAATAAACTTGCACTGAAGTGTATTGATATAAATTCCGCATACTGTCCCTGTCTATTGGCAGAAACCAATCATTGTACTTTTTGCAGTCATTTAAAAGGTGAGCCCGTATGTGATTGCAACTGGAGCGGAGTGTGCATACTATACGAAAAACAATGGCAAGCCAAAAAGAAAAACAGGATTATTGATGGTGATACTCCTGTTCGTTTGGAAGCAGATACCGAATTTGTTGTAAAGAACAAAATTACCGAACATACATACCTGTTAGAAATTGAAGTAACTTCCGAACTTGCACAGGCATTGGACAGATGCGGTTCTTTTGTTTTCTTGCGTCGACCTTCTGCCCAGCAATTTTATCAGTTTCCCGTTGGGGTAATGCGGGTACAAGGAAATATTATTCAAGTAGTTGTTGAAACTATCGGACCTAAAAGCGCGCATCTATTTGCCGATGACAATAAGCGTGTATTGGTACGCGGTCCATATTATAATGGTATTTTTGGTCAACCCTGGATTGACAATATAGTTAATGGTAAAATATTATTAATAACTGGGGGTATGGGGCAGCCGCCTGCTTTAGCGATAGCCGATCGGCTGGTCAAAAAGAATAATATTGTCAAAGCTCTGGTTGCGCCTGGCAAGATTGGTAAGGTGTTTATTGCCAATGAACTAGCCGAACTCGGAATCACGGTTCAGGAAGTTGCCTCTATGCGTCAGTTTGGCATGCATGCATTGACTGAAATGCTCACTGACAACAACGAATGTCCTGAGCTCATTATCAGTGCTGGCCCGGATGACCAGCACTATGGAGTCATTGCTGCCATGCAGCAGGCTGGAGTCGATCTGCCGATGGCAGCTACCAACAATGCAACTATGTGTTGCGGTGAAGGCATTTGCGGTAGCTGTGACCGATTGACCAAAGATTATAAAAGGGTTCGTACTTGTAAAGTACAGATAGATTTTAGTCAATTTGCTCAAGATTAAAACACAAGTAAAAATAGGAGTCGAAACTCAATGTTAGAACGTTTGCAGAAAGTGATTGCGCAAGCCGGTATTGCCTCGCGGCGGGACGCGGAAGAACTTATTAAAGCCGGCAGGGTAACCGTTAATAATAAAACGGTTACTGAACTTGGAACTAAAATTGATCCTGAGAAGGATCGGGTCGCTGTTGATGGCAAACCGTTGAAAGCTGAAAAGTATGTATATATTTTACTTAATAAGCCTAAAGGAGTCATAACTGCCTTAGAAGATCCCCGGGGACGTAAAACGGTGGCTGATCTTGTTGCCGATATTCCGGAAAGGATTTATCCGGTTGGAAGGCTGGATTATAATAGCGAAGGGTTGCTTCTTATGACGAATGATGGTGAATTGACGCATGCGTTAACTCATCCTCGCCATGAGATTGCCAAAACCTACTTGGTCAAAGTCCAAGGTTATCCACCTGAGGAAAAACTTGATATGTTACGGGTTGGTATTAAACTGGATGACGGGATGACCGCACCAGCTAAAATCAATATCGTGGATGTTGATCAAGAAAAAGGAATAACTACGTTAGAATTTGTTATTTATGAAGGAAAAAACAGACAGATTCGTCGAATGTGTGAAGCCATTGGTTTTCCTGTGAAAAATTTAAAACGGATTAAATTTGCCTTTTTAACCTTAGAAGGAGTTAGGCGAGGGCAGTACCGCCATCTGCTTGCTAGAGAGGTGCAAGAACTAAAGCGCCTTGCAAAAATTAAAAACAATTAATTTTTCCACCCTTATTTTGTAAATAAGGGTTTTTTTCAAATTTATAGCATAATATTTTGAAAAGTGAGTGTGACATATGCAGCAAGTTCTTATTATCGGTGGGGGAGCCGCTGGCCTAATGGCGGCGGTAAGCGCCGCTCAGCATGGTGCCCGGGTAACACTGCTCGAAAAAATGAAAGACATTGGACGCAAGCTGCTTATTACTGGCAAGGGGCGTTGTAATCTCACGAATAGCTGCGATATTCCTGAATTGGTAAAAAATATGCCAGGCAATGGCTCGTTTTTGTACAGTGCTTTTAATGCGTTTAGTAATCAGGATGTCATTGAGTTTTTTCATCAGGCTGGTTTGCCGACCAAGGTAGAACGCGGTGGACGCGTCTTTCCGGTTAGTGATCAGGCCAGAGATGTTGTTAAAACTTTTTCACGGGAATTGGTTAAGCTCGGCGTTATTGTCAAGACAAATCAATGTGTAAAAAAAATAATAATAGAAAATGGCAGGGCTGTTGGTGCTGTAACAAACGATGCTGAATATCGGGCTGATGCCGTAATTATTGCGACAGGAGGCGCGTCCTATCCTGGTACCGGTTCATCTGGTGATGGCTACCGGTTTGCTCAGGCTGCCGGGCATACGATTGTACCACTCAAACCGTCGCTGGTACCGCTGGAAGTTGAGGAAGAATGGATAACAGAGCTGCAAGGTTTATCGCTTAAAAACGTTACAGCAACCGTTATAAGTGATGGCAAAAAAGTAGCCGAAGAATTTGGCGAAATGCTGTTTACTCATTATGGTCTTTCTGGCCCAATTATATTATCTCTAAGCAAAAAGGTGTCTGAGCTATTTGCCACTGCTCCAGGTAAGGAAGTTACTATAGAAATTAATCTTAAGCCAGCTTTGAGTATGGAGATGTTGGACAAGCGTCTGCAGCGCGACTTTGCAAAGTTTGCTAGAAAACAGTTAAAAAATTCTCTACATGAATTACTGCCAGCCAAACTCATTCCAGTTGTTATTGATTTGTCATTTATTGACCCGGATAAGTTTGTCCATCAAATTACCAAAGAAGAGCGGGCACGCTTACTGGATATCCTCCAGCATTTAACGTTTACTATTACGAAAACCAGGCCGGTAACGGAAGCCATAGTAACAGCCGGAGGTGTCAGTACGAAAGAAATTAATGCGCGTACCATGGAATCGAAATTGATACCAGGTTTGTTTTTTGCTGGTGAAGTTATTGACGTGGACGGATTTACTGGTGGTTATAATTTGCAGGCTGCTTTTTCTACCGGCTATGTGGCCGGTAAGTCTGCTGCCCAGAGTGAGTAGCAAACTGTGACAGGAGGGCTTGGGATGGAGAACCGAAATGATAAGTTTCGCCGTAAACGTTTACATTTTATCGACCAGCTACTCATCCGGTTGGCCTCGGTAGCTGTTGTTTTGCTAGTAGTAGTACAAGTTCTCCATATGCACGGTGAGGCTCGGAAATATCTTTCATTGGTAGACAAACTGGAGGGTGAGCAGATTACTTCACCGTCTATGATGTATGCTGCCGATATGCCTTTGACTAATGCTAATCAGGCTATGAATGCGCTACACAAAATGGTTGCCAAGTCGATGCGTACGCTAAGACCCGGTAAGAACATAACTATTCGGATGATTAATCCGCCAGCCAGTGTTGATGCTATCGTTACTGTAAACGGGGAACCGATGGGGAATTTTCGTAAAGGTGAAGTTGAACTTACAGTATATGAGGGCGATTATATTGAAATTGATGCTGTTAATATTAAACAGCCTGCACAATTTGTTATTAAGACCCATTCCCAAGACCTGATACATCCAGCAGACGGCATAATTCTGGAAAATCAAGGTAATCTTGTTGTGGTAGGAAAAGTAACATTTAAGCAATAAGAGTGATGCAAAAGGATTTTTCCTGGGTTGTCATAAAACGATACATATTTACAGAAATTTGATAACAGGCTGCGATTTTTGGAGAAGGAAAAATTTTGTCGGGCAGGGAATTATATTAAATTATATTTTTTGGATATTTGTGGAGGCCTGCTATGATTATAATGATGAACCATCCCACTGCTGGCCAGGTTAAGCGGGTAATGGATAAACTTCGCCAGTTGGGTTTGGACGGCCACTCGATAACTACTGTAGATAAAACCATTATTATTGCTACCGGTGACTTATCGACCTGCAATCCAGATTTATATGAAAGAATGCCCGGGGTTGATAAGGTAGTTATTGTTGAAAAGCCTTATATATTAGCCAGCCGAGAGCTGCAGCCCCAAAATACCATTGTTACAGTTGGTACTGCTGTTTTTGGCGGAGAAGATATCCCTGTTATTGCTGGTCCTTGTGC
>NZ_JBYKYF010000166.1:0-2171 GCF_057736855.1 Sporomusa sp. | reverse complement strand
AACCAGTGCTAAAGCGGCCGGAGCGGCAATGCTACGTGGTGGAGCTTATAAACCGCGCACTTCACCATACAGTTTTCAAGGATTGGAGAAAGAAGGGCTGGAAATCATCAAAACTGTTGGCCGGGAGGTTGGTTTGCCTGTTGTATCAGAAGTAACCGATCCACGCCAAGTTGCTTGTATTGCCGAATACGTGGATATGCTGCAAATTGGAACCCGCAATATGCAAAACTTCGTATTGCTCAAGGAAGTAGCGTTAACTAAGAAACCAGTTTTGCTAAAGCGGGGGTTAGCAGCCACGATTGAAGAGTGGTTAATGGCGGCTGAGTATATCATGTCAGGTGGTAACAATCAGGTCGTATTGTGTGAACGCGGTATCCGTACCTTTGAGTCCTTTACACGTAATACGCTGGATTTGAATGCTATACCCGTAGTAAAGCATGTAAGCCATTTGCCGGTGATTGTAGATCCTAGCCATGGTACGGGCAGTTGGCGTTGGGTAAGTCCTATGGCTAAGGCCGCTTTAGCTGCTGGTGCTGATGGCCTTTTAATAGAAATGCATCCTTGTCCCGAAGAAGCCTTATCTGATGGACCTCAGTCACTTACTCCAGGAAGTTTTGCTCAACTTATGAAAGACCTGGAGAAAGTAGCTGCTGCAGTAGGTCGTTCAGTAAATAAAAAGAAAAATAAGTGACGAGAGGGAGTAGTATAGTAGTATGGGAGAAAACATGGAAGTTAAAGCAACAACAGGGCTGAATGGAACAATCCCTATTCCGGGAGACAAGTCGATTTCTCACCGCAGTGTTATACTTGCTGGTCTTGCCGATACTCCAGTGACTATAACCAACTTTTTGCATGCAGCCGATTGTTGGTCAACCATTGCCTGCATGCGAGCTTTAGGAGTCACTGTAGAACAAGATGCAAATGGGGTTCTTACTGTCCAAGGAAACGGGCTGTCAGGACTGCGTGAACCGCAGGACGTACTGGATGCTGGTAATTCGGGAACAACCATTAGGTTGATGACAGGCTTATTGGGAGTTCAGCCATTTTTTAGCGTTATGACTGGCGATGCTTCGCTACGCAAACGGCCAATGGCTAGAGTTATAACGCCCTTAGCCAAAATGGGAGTACAAGTTGTCGGACGGGATCAGTCACGGTATGCCCCATTAGCGATTTTACCAGCCAGACAAATACACGGTATTGAGTACAATATGCCTGTTGCCAGTGCTCAAGTAAAATCGGCAATACTATTGGCGGCATTATTTGCCGACAGCCCGACCATTGTTACCGAACCCATAGCTTCACGCGATCATACTGAGCGTATGTTTGAAACTTTTGGGATACCTATTAACCAAACTGGCAACACCATTACCATTAAGCCTGTGCAAAAAGTGGATGCTCCTAAGCAAATTGATGTTCCGGGGGATATCAGTTCAGCAGCCTTCTGGCTGGTAGCTGCCTCGATTATCCCTAACAGTCATTTGGTATTAGTTAATGTCGGCATAAACCCAACCCGTACCGGTATTCTGGATATATTAAAAGAAATGGGCGCAGATATAACCGTTACGAACGAACGTTGGAGCGGCAGGGAACCAGTAGCAGATATCATTGTTCGTTCTGCTAAGCTGCATGGTGTAACTATTGATGCCGAGATCATTCCACGGCTTATTGATGAAATTCCGGTATTGACGGTTGCGGCACTGTTTGCCGAAGGCCAAACCATTGTCAAAGGTGCGGAGGAATTGCGGGTAAAAGAAACTGACCGTCTCAAAGCGGTTACCGTAGAACTTGGAAAAATGGGAGCTACTATTACCGAAACAGCAGATGGCTTAATCATTAACGGACCACAAAGATTGAATTTTGCTATCTGCAACTCCCATCATGACCACCGCATGGCTATGTCATTGGCAGTGGCTGGTTTAGCAGCTCAAGGTGTTGAAATTGAAAAACCTGAATGTGTTAATATTTCTTATCCTGACTTTTTTAATGTTTTAGCTGAATTAAGGCAGGAGTAATAGGAGGCAAAATATGAAGCCATTAATCATTGCAATTGACGGACCGGCAGGCGCAGGAAAGAGTACTGTAGCCAAACTAGTCGCCCAAAAATTAAACTATATTTATATTGATACCGGTGCTATGTATCGAGCAGTAGCCTGGCAGGTGTTGCATAAAGG
>NZ_JBYKYF010000165.1:0-6862 GCF_057736855.1 Sporomusa sp. | reverse complement strand
AGGGCTTAGTACAAGCTCTGTTCTTTTATTTACTCTACTGCTTTTCCTGGTTTTACAAGTAGAAAGATCTTATGGCGCTTTGACATGTTAGGTAATAATAAAATTTCCAATTACCAGCCAAAATTTGCAAATTAGTTACAGATTGTATATAATATAGATACGAGTTACTGAGCGGTGTTAATTTAAATCATATTGTGCGGATGATAATGTAACGTTGAGCAAAAACTAGGACTTAGCGGGGGTCCTAGTTCTAATTTTATTCTGAAACCAACCCGCTCTACGACTCTCAGATTGATCATAAAAGCTAAGAGCAGCTAAGTTTCTGGATAAAGGCGACTAACCTTTAGAAGCGGTTAAACCTCGCCTGAAGCTAAGTCTGCTTACAAGAATAAAGGTAATGTATAGGAGGTTCTCTTGAACACGAACGAAAAACTTTTAATCATTCCGCTCGGGGGTCTTGGCGAAATTGGCAAGAATATGACAGTATTTCGCTATGGTGATGATATTATTGTCATTGACTCAGGCTTGGCATTCCCCGAGGAAGATATGCTGGGCATTGATTTAGTGATACCAGATATGACGTATCTTATTGATAACAAGGACAAGATTAAGGGTGTTGTCTTAACCCATGGGCATGAAGATCATATTGGCTCTTTGTTTTATTTGCTGCGCCGGGTGGACGTGCCTGTGTATGGTTCCAGGCTTACCTTGGGATTGGTAGAGGAGCGGCTCAAAGAATATGAGGTTACCAACTGTAAGCTGATTCCGGTGGGCCCAGGCGATGTTATTACGCTTGGACAATTTGAGGTTGGTTTTATCCGGGTTAACCATTCGATAGCCGATGCATTAGCTGTTTATCTTAAGACACCAATAGGAACGGTTGTTCATACTGGTGACTTTAAGATTGACCAGACTCCGGTTGATGGTAAGATAATTGACATTCATAAGTTTGCTGAATTAGGGAATCAGGGAGTACTGGTACTGCTTTCTGATAGCACCAATGCTGAGCGTGAAGGCTACACAAAATCAGAACGCACTGTCTGTGAGGCGCTGGATGAGCATTTTGGCAAAGCTAAAGGACGTATTATTCTGACCACGTTTGCTTCCAATGTTTCCCGCTTGCAGCAAGCTATAAGTTCGGCATATGCATATGGGCGTAAAGTAGCCTTGCTTGGCCGAAGCATGGTTACTGTAATAACTAAGGCGACAGAACTGGGATATATGACGATACCTGAAGGGGTTCTCATCGGTGTCGATGAAATTAACCGCTATCCTGCAAACCAGATTTTAATTTTAACTACAGGTAGCCAGGGGGAACCGATGGCGGCGCTTAGCCGTTTAGCTTACAAAAACCATCGCAGTTTAGAATTAGCCCCAGGCGATACCGTCTTGATAGCTGCTAATCCAATACCCGGCAATGAACGGTCTGTTGGCAGAACGATTGATGCGCTTATGCGCTTAGGGGTTCATGTGGTGTACGAAAAATCATCAGGCATTCACGTTTCTGGTCACGGCAGCCAAGAGGAGCTTAAACTCATTTTGAACTTAGTGCGTCCTAAGTTTCTTATTCCTATCCATGGCGAGCACCGGATGCTTATCCAGCATGGAAAGCTGGCAAATGAAATCGGAATACCCCCAGAAAATATCTTTATTGGCGAAAATGGTCATGTTTTTGAGTTTACTGCCGAAACAGGACGTTATGCTGGTAAGGTTCCATCCGGAAAAATTTTCGTAGATGGGTTGGGCGTTGGCGATGTCGGCAATATTGTTATCCGCGACCGGCGACAATTATCCCAGGATGGTGTATTGGTAGTTGTTGTAACCTTGGACAAAAACAAAGGCTGCATTTTGGACGGTCCGGATATTGTTTCTCGAGGATTTGTCTATGTTCGGGATTCTGATGCCTTAATTGAAGAGGCACGCAAGATCGTAAAAGGGGTTTTAGAACGGTTTGAAAATCAGCCGATAACTGAGTGGGCGCCCCTTAAGTCTGGGATTCGGGAAGCGCTGGGTAAGTATTTGTTAGCAAAAACCGGTCGCCGACCGATGATCTTACCCATCATCATGGATTTGTAACTGACTGCGGTGTTAGCGTTGCTGAATAGTAAAGAGTACTTGCGGTGTGCAAGTACTTTTTTTATTTGCTGCTTTTCAAAAAGAATACAAAAAATCTTACGTTATACTACAGACAGTAACAAATATAACTGTAGGAGTGGGGGAAGATGGAAAACCTGATAAAACGCCTTTTCGGTACTGCGTTGAGTCTAATTTCCACTTGTTTAATCATGGCTATGCCGGTCGCAGTCATGATTTATGCCTTAGAGCCAGTGACAACGATAGAATCGGTTTTCAGCATAAGACAACAAACAACTTCGTCAGCTACTACCGCCAAAATCCAAGGCGAAGCTGAACCACCTGATCTGCCGTGGTTGATTGATAAAACTGAAGAGTTTTCTCCCTTGACATGGAAAGAATAATGCCATACGCTGAAAAGGTAATACTACCTATAACGTGTCAAGAGTGTGTTTTATAGCAAGATAGATTGGATAATGATACAGGCGGGAGTGATTGGATGAGGATTTTGGTTGTTGAGGATGATCATGCTTTACGCGAAGCCATTGTTTCTCTCTTGGCTGAGGAAAATTACGTTATTGATGAAGCAGCTACCGGGGATGAGGGATTATATTTAGCCAAACAGGGAATTTATGATTTGTTACTATTAGATATTATGTTACCTGAGATTAGTGGCTTAGAGATTGTGAAGGCGGTTCGGGAGACAGACCAAACGGTACCAATTTTGCTATTGACAGCACGTGACAGTGTAGCAGACAAGGTGTATGGCCTGGAAGTAGGCGCCGATGATTACTTAGTTAAGCCGTTTGCTATTCAGGAACTATTGGCGAGAATAAAAGCGTTGCTTAGACGCGGTGGGGCGCTGGCTAATGATGGGACTATCAGCTATGGGGGAGTTACCATCGACAGTAAGGTGCGTGACGGTTTTGTCGATGGCCAGGCTTTAGGGTTAACCACTAAAGAATATGATTTGTTAGAATTTCTGGTGCTCAATAAAGAACAGATTTTAACCCGAGAACAAATATTTGACCGCGTTTGGGGGTTTGAATCAGAGACTACTATTAGTGTGGTTGACCTATATATTCATTATCTACGCAAAAAACTAGCTCCATCCGGACATGACAGTTTAATCCGGACGGTACGCGGAGCTGGGTTTATGTTCAAGGAGAAGTAAGCATGTTTAATCGTACCCTGCGCCAGTTAGCGATAATGAACTCGGTCGTGTTTTTACTCATTTTCGTGATTTTCGGAGCCGTTATTTATGGCTATGTTTCTTATCGCCTTTTGGATAAGGTGGATGAAGCCATGTGGTATAAAACCCATAATTTTAGAATTGTCGATGGCAGATTAGCACCACCAGGTCGCAATCGGGCCTTGTTTGATCCGCGTATCATTATTCTTTTGCAGGATACGCAAGGAAGGCTTGTTAAATTATTCAGAAACGATGACATAGAAGTAGAACACTTGGCTGAACTGGTATCCCAGTTACCACCAGGTCAAATTCAGACCAAAGAGTTGGAATCCCATGTGTATCGAATGCTTAGTATTCCTTATCAGTATGAGGAGCGTGTCTTAAAAACCGACATTGGTCTTATTGAAGTACATAGTGTGATTGGGATAGGTGTTGTAGATTCAGAGTTTGCTTCGTTACGTAACTTACTGATTATTATCGGAACTGGACTGGTCATCGGGATGATAAGTATTATCCTTGCGGGGTATTATCTGGCCAAACGAGCGATGATTCCTATCCAGAAATCTTGGGAAAAACAGCAGCAGTTTGTTGCCGACGCTTCCCATGAATTACGTACACCACTGGCTGTCATTAATAGTAATGCTGAGCTTATGTTACGCCACCCCAACCATACTGTAGAGGAAGAAAGCATTCGAGTGACTAACATTGTCCGAGAGGCCAGGCGGATGACAAAATTGGTGTCTGATTTATTAACTTTGGCAAGATCGGATGCCAATCAGTCTGAGCTTAAATTAAGTTTGGTAAATTTGAGTGAATTAATTGAGATTGTTGCTGAGCAGTTTATACCGCTGGCAGAAATGGAAGGCCTTACGTTGCAGGCAGTTACTAATGAGCAGTTGGAATTAACAGCTGACCGGGAGCGTCTACATCAATTGCTGGTAATTCTTCTGGATAATGCAATAAAATATACGCCGCCTCCTGGTGAGATCGTAATTACCGCTAATCGGCAGGGAAATAATCTAGTGGTAACCGTTGAAGATTCTGGACAGGGAATAGCACCTGAAGATTTACCCCGGGTATTTGACCGGTTTTATCGGGGCGATAAAGTTCGTTCCCGGGAAAAAGGTGGTACAGGTCTGGGGCTTTCGATAGCCAAATGGATTGTAGAGCAACATGACGGAAAAATTGGAGTAGACAGCAGGCCGGGGGGTGGCACCAAGTTCAGTATTATACTGCCGATTAAAAAACTAACATAGTTCTTGTAAATACTATCGCGCTGACTTCTACTGCTGTTGGGAGAAGTCAGCGCGATGCATTTGATAAAGAAAATCTCCGGTATTGTTTACACTTTGTCGTATTAGGTGAATTTTGCTATGGCTTAATGTGTAAAAGAATTTTTCTTTAAGTAATTTTTTGCAAGGAATTGTCGAAAAAGTAGAGAAATACATATTAATCATGGGAAAATGTAGCACGGAGTAGTGATTGTATGTTTTTCTCAATTCGGCGGCAATTGACATCGATTATATGTTCGTTAATTATGTTAGCCATGGTTTCGACTTTGGCAATCAGCTATTCTTTAATTTCAGACGATTATGAAAAGAAAATGCACCATAATAATTTCGTTATGGCAGAAAGTCTGGCAGCTAACATTGCTCAGTTTATGCAGAATGCCTACAATATAACCCAAATGCTGGCCGAATATCCTGGTGTAAATAATCTGGATGCTGTTAGCCAACAGAAATTGTTGGAGGAAATGTCCTGGCGGTATCCTTTTTTTCAACTCTTGGCTTTTGTTAAGCTGAATGGCGACCAAACCGCACGTTCAAGTGGTCCTTTAGGCAACCGGGCAGAACGTTGGTGGTTTAAAAAATTTATGGCCGAACAACAGCCGTTTATTTCTAAAACCTATTATTCGCTATTCTCCGGGTCTCCCATTACTACCATTGTGCATGGAATATACTCAAATGGCAATGTAACTGGTTTGCTTATGGCTGATATTGAAGTAAAGAAAATCCAGCAGATGGTTGAAAACTATAATTCGGGGGAAGGCAGTTACGCCTATCTATTAGATGGTGAAGGAACGGTGATTGCTCATCCTGACAGGAAACAGGTTGCCGAGCTATATAACTACAAAACCATGAAGAAAAAAGTGCTACTGCGGGATGCTAACGGTAACATGCTTACCGATGACAAGAATAATGAAATCACCGTGGAAAGTCACTTTGAAGTCGCTCCTTCCCTACAGGCAATTGTTGCTGAAGTGATGGCCGGAAAAGTTGGAGTAGGTGAATACACGGATCTGGACGGGGAGCAGTATATATGCGCTTACAGAACCATTTCCCTACCGGGAGCATCTGCCCCCTGGAGCCTGATTGTTGTGCAAAAGAAAAGTGCTGTTATGGCTTTTATGAGTTTTGTGACACTGAAGACGATGATTGTGGGTTTTATGGTAATTATCTTTTCCGCGCTGTTGACCATCTGGTTTTCACGCAAAATAACTGATCCGTTACTGCTATTGTACATGCCACGAACCAAATTAAGGAGGGAGATTTGGCAGTACGGCTTACTACGAATTCTTCGAATGAGATTGACATATTAGCGGCCAATTTTAATCAAATGGTGTCTGAACTGCGGCAGCATCGTGAGCGGTTGGAAGAGATGGTAGAAGCAAGGACGGCAGAACTGGCGGCGGCTAATCAGGAAATGGCAGTAATGAATGAAGAGCTGACAAGTATGAATGAAATGCTGGTAGATACCAATAGCCGTTTGATTGCGGAAAACGAGGCCAGACGGCAAACCGAAAGCAAGCTGTTATTGCGGGAACGGCAATACCAAGCCATAACCGGTTTATTGACCCAACCTATCGGGGAAGCAGAAAGAGAAGATTTTCTCAAGGTTATTTTGCAACATGCTGTCCAGTTACTTGGCGGGATGGCCGGGTATATCGGCTTATTCGATGCTGACGGTGAGAATTTCTATATACATCATGCCATTGGGCTGGATGCAGCCATTGCTAAAAGTCTCCAGCCTGCACAAGTGGGGATGAAAGGCCATGTTTATGCTACGGGTGAGATTTTCTATGTTGAGGATTATCGTGTATACCCGCAGCGGATTGATGACCCTGTTTTGAATCAAGTCAGCAGTGTGGTTATGGTTCCTCTCAAGCAAGCGGGGAAAGTTAAAGGTGTTTTGATGGTAAGCTGGAAGGATACAATTCATCCGATCAGTGATGAGGACTTAGCTGGATTGCGCCAGTTTGGTGACTTGGCTTCCATCGCTCTTGAACGAGATACTGTCCAAAAAAATATCAGGCAACTTGCTTATCATGATATGCTTACCGGGCTACCAAACCGTGCCAGTTTAACCCTTTACCTTGAGGCAGAGCTAGAAAAGGCTCGTGCTGGCAAAACCGCGGGTGTGATTCTATTTATCGATATTGATGATCTAAAATCAGTAAATGACAATTTCGGTCATTCATTTGGTGACAATGTTATTGTTTCAGCAAGCCGGCATATTGTTGCCGCAGTCGGTGAAACGGCGTTTGTGTCCCGCCTTGGCGGCGATGAGTTCATTGTCATTGTACCTGGAGAGAATGAC
>NZ_JBYKYF010000164.1:0-6926 GCF_057736855.1 Sporomusa sp. | reverse complement strand
TAGGTGCCCAGCAGGACATCATTGGCCATATTGTTGGTCAGGAGCGGACGCTACCATTCCAGCCGGATAAAGGTCTGTCTCCAGTGCTGGATAACTACGCATATCGTCAGCTGCTTAAGGCCAAAATCGCTAAGAATACCTGGAAGGGGCGCGTCGAAGACTTAAAAGAAACCTGGCTAAATCTGTTTGGCAAGCCTATTATTATTCAGGACAATCAGGATATGACAATTGACGTAGTAGTTGTCGGCATTTTTGACCAAATAGTAAAGGATATGATTTTAAACGGTCTAATTGTTCCGAAGCCGCAGAGTGTAAGTGTTAACTATTCTTTTGCGGATGATGCTGTTTTTGGCTATGATATGGAAACCGCAAGTATTAAAGGCTATGACCATGCCGACTGGATGAATCCGAATCCGGCAGACTCTTTTGCTTATGATGTGGATAATGAAGAACAGCGGATGTATGGATATGAAAAAGGATATTGGACATAAGGGAGTTGTTTGAATGGCTGAAACTAATTTTAGAGTCTTTAATGAAGAAATGAACCCTGATAGGACATTCAGCGATGCTGAATATGATGTAGCAACACAGCGTCATGGCGGTGTAATTCCTGGTATGGCGCTGAGCAGACTGCATAACAAGTTATATCGGCAGTCCACGGCTATGGCTAAAGCGATTGCCGATTTTTTAGTTGAACAAGGCTATGACTGTAAAGACGATAATATCCCCGGTATCACAAGCGCAATCGAGGCTGCGATTAAAAAGGCCGCAGAATCTGAAATTGAAATTCATAAGACTGCAACTACCGGCGCACATGCAGCTACTGCCATATCCTGTACGGCAACGGGAAATATTTCAGCTACAAATGTACAAGATGCAATTGAGGAATTAAGTAATAAGCCAAGTGGTTTAAATCTTTGGAAACCTAGTCAAACCTACACCATCGGTGACATAGCCTATTCGCCGACGTTGCCCAGCTACGCCTACCTCGAATGCATCCAAGCTGGTACAACTGGTTCAACAGAGCCAATATGGCCAGCAGTGGGCGATAATGTCACAGATGGTACAGTTGAATGGGTGGTACGAGATATTAGGGAAGTCGAAGTTAACAAGGTTATGATAGCCGAATCCACCGGCTACGGCGTAATAAAAGGACTTTCCGTGTCGGCACAGAATCCTCCTGATATGACTGTAAAAGTCGAAGGAGGGACGGCACATATGCCAAGCGGAAAACGGGCTGTGATCGCGACGATAAAGGCGTTAGCAATTTTATCTGCTGATCCATTATTGCCGAGAATTGACAGGATATATGTCAATAGTAGCGGTCAGGTTGCATACGCACAAGGGACACCAGCAGCAAGTCCGGTTGCTCCTGCGTTGCCAAGTGGCAGCGTTAAAGGGTATCGAGTTAATGTGGCTGCAGGGGTAACAAGCATCACAAACGCGGATTTAGTTGATGAGAGAGAAACTAAACTTATAGAGGATAATGACATTACTAAAAACAGACCTAAAATGGATGTTTTTGCATATCTAAATCAAAATTATTTTACAGCAGGTGATACTACGTCCCTGGCTGGTCAAGGAATTGCCGTAAACGAAAGTGCTAATGAGTTACTTATTAGTTTTTCAAGACAAGATAACACTAATGCCGTTATTCAGGTATACGATTTAACAACTAAAGAATTTAAACGGCAATATACCAACTTACCCTATGGTCATTGCAGCAGCTTGGCTTATAACCCTAATACGGATACAATATTAATCCCTAAGTGGGACAAGGATAATAGTGATTACAGCTTGCTGAAAGTTAAATATTCGGACATGTCCTTGATTTCGTCACATAGTTTAGGCCAAAAGCCGGCACTTACTGCTTATTTTGATAATAAATATATCATTATGGATGTCGAAAACGATGGCCTAACTGATGATATAAAGGTTTACATTACCGACCAACAACTTAATATACTCCATAGCTTTTACATCCATAAACCTGATTATGTATTAAATGGTCATTTGCAAAATTGGATACAAGGAATTGCTGTGTCTGATAATTCCTTGGTGGTATCGTGGACAGAGGTTATTACAGTCAATTCTTTGAGCACAGGCAAAAAATTAAGAGAATTTATATACCCCAAGGCCACTATAAACTACCCGAACGAAGAGTTTGAAAGTATGTGTGTACTTGGAGAAGATATTCTACTATTAACGAATCAATGGGGTTATACTCCGCCCAGATACCATATCTACAAATTTAATATCAAATCCAATGGAAATCACACGCATCTAATCAACGACTTGCAGTTTGTGCAGCAAGGGACGACGCTGGAAGTTAATAAAAACTATAATGGTGGAACAGGCGATGGGACAAAGACAAAGCCGTTCACGTCTGTTTTACAAGCGTTAAAAACACTAAATCCTCTGTTGATCGGTGATGTAACGATAAATGTTGCTCCTGGCGACTACTCCGACGAATGTGATGGCTTGTTGCTACTAAAATATTATAATAGGGGCTTTATTCGCTTTGTCGGTGCGTCCAACAAGGCCGATGCAGTAAATTACAAGTTACCATCTCTACAGCTCCAAGGGGTGCATCGTGTAGAGTTTGTAGGTTTTAATTTTAATAGACCTATAAGTTCTGCAGATGTGTTGGCAAGAGAGACAAACGCAACATTTAAATATTGTATATTCGATTCTATAAATTCTGGCGTAAAAAAGAGTAATATTATAAATGCTATTACGAGCAATATATATCTTATTGATTGCGATTACTCAAACGCCTGGGCTGCATTATATGCCATTGAAAATGCGAGTATCTATGTATCAGGCAGTAATAACACTGGCACTAACAACACTTACGACTATGCTGCAGTTAGCGGTAATATTTTTGTACAAAATAATGGTTTTGGCGCAAACAATATATATCTCGGCACCAGTATGGATACCGCTGGCGAAGTAAGATTTTCGAAACGTACCGCAGCGCCAACAAGCGGAACATGGACAAAAGGTTGTGTAATCTATAATAGTGCTCCTGCTGCTGGCGACTATATTGGATGGATTTGTGTTACCAGTGGTACGCCGGGGACATGGAAAGGTTTTGGATTAATTCAAGCATAAGGAGTGGTAATGATGGGTTTACAAAAAAACTATTGAATTAGCAAGCGGAATCACGGTAGAAAATGCTTATATAAAAATTGATTCGGAAGGGGGAGATAAAACCAGCAGAACATATAGCGTAGTCAGTTTTGTTGATAAAGCAGCTGCAGATGCAAAAAAAAGTTGCCTGGAACCTCCAGAAATATATAACTATATCCTTAATACATCTGAGGGGGCTTTAAACCCAATAGCGCAGGCATACGAAGACTTAAAAACAAAAGAAAAATATAAAACCGCCGTAGACTGCTAAGAGCCGCAAGGCTCTATTTTTATTGGGGGTGGGGATTTGGATTTAACTTGGCTGAAAAGTATTTACACAACAAGCGAATTAAAAATATTGGCGTTAGGCTCCGCGTTCGGGGCCTTTTTCTCTGCGGCTGTGGGCGGCGTTGATGTCCAAATGCAGTATTTTATCTATCTAGTCATTGCCGATTACGCCACCGGATTGTTTGCAGGGTGGAAAACCAAGGCGCTAAGTTCGCAGCGTGGCTTTAGGGGGTTAATGAAAAAAGTTGCGATATTTGCAGCAATCGCACTTTGCTTTACGATTGACCAGGCTGCCGGTATCAAAATTCTTAAAGACACAGCAATGTTTGGTTTTGCAGTAGCCGAGGGTTTTAGTATCTGCGAAAACGTAGATAGAGCTGGGTATGGTTGGCTAGTTCCATATTTTATTCGCAATAAGCTGATTCAGATTCAAAACGAAAAAGGAGTGAAAATCAATGGCTAAAATTTGCATTGACCCCGGTCATGCTGGAGGCAGAACAGATCCGGGAGCAGTTAATTCCATAACCGGTTTGCAAGAAGCCGATGTTAATTTAGCTATTGCCAAATTGGTAGCACATTATTTGGAGGCTGTGGGTTATCAGGTAATACTTACCCGCACTGAACCGGAACAGCCAGAAACTGATGATTTAGGATACCGGACAAAAATATCCGATCAGTTTGATGCTGACGTTTTTGTCAGTATCCATTGCAATGCCGCTACGCCGACTGCAGCAGGCACAGAAACCTGGTACTGGTATGAAAGCCAGAAAGGCAAGCGCCTAGCGCAGTGTATCCAAAAACAGCTCACCAATGGCCTGGGAACCGTAGACCGGGGCATAAAAGAAAGTATGCCAGGGCGCAGTCTCTACGTGCTGAAATACACAGCAGCGGTGGCGGCCCTGGTAGAAGTGGCGTTTATCTCCCATGCGGGGGATGAAAAACTGCTGGCCAGCAGCAGCGGACAGGATTGCGCCGCCAGAGCCATCGCTCGTGGCATTACGGATTATTTCGCGGGGGTGGCGTAATGAAAGAAACAGTTATAAACTTTGCAAAAAACAACTGGAAATACCTTGTGGGGCTGGCTGTATTGCTGGCCCTACTGTATTTTGCTCGCCAAGAGTACCAGCAATGGAAGCAACACATCATTGACCAGGCGCAGAAATCTGCTGTACAGCAGCCTGTCATTTTGCCGCCTCAGGTCATCCACACTAACACGGAAACAATCCGCGAGGTGGTCGTTCAGGCTCCTTCGCAACCGGGGGCGCTACTGTCGTTCGTAGAGCGTGAAGGCAAAGTTATTGCCATTGTGAACGGCCAGGAAGTGGAGGTGCCGAATCAGACCGGACAGCCGGAAGTCAAACTCGGGGAAAACGGTGAGCTACGTTTGTCGCAGGTAACTACGACTAAAATCGATGTAACTGATATGGCTAATGCCCAGGCGCGGTTACTTGCGAACCAGGAACTAGAAAAGCAGGCCCAGGAGCATAAAAAGGAATTAGATAAAGAAAAATCCGCTCGGAAACGTGAGCGGATGCTATGGATCGTCGGCACTGTTGCCGGCGCGTATTTGTTGACTAGATGATTTTAGCCCACTCTCATTGCGAGGGTGGGCTTTTTTATTTTTTATGGGTAATTGTATTTTTTACGGTAATAATTTACAATTAAAATAAAAATATGTAGATTTCAAGGTGATATCGTGCAGCATACAATAACGATAAATATGAGGACAATTGGTACATTAGACGCACTTTTGTGTCAACTTGGGCCCTTATATTACATGAAGCATGGAGACTCAGTTCATGTTCACATCGTATTAGCTACAATGGTTTATCCCGAATATTTAGCAACAATTGTCGGGATAATTAAATATGCCAGAAGCCTTAATATTCAAGTTGATGTAACTATTCAGAATGATTTTAACAATACCTATGTCCCTAGAGTAAATTTCTATCAAGAATTAAACGTTCCTTATCAGGAGGATTTTTGTAGAAGAAACCCACAGGGAAGGTTTGTTGAAATAACAAATTTTAATAGTGATAATAGTATAGATGTTACAAACGATATCATGAACGTAATTCGTACCAACTATCGACTTGACCATAATTTGTTGGGATGCCTCAATTACTGTTTCTGGGAAATGATAGATAATGTCCATATACATTCGAATTCACCGATTGGCGGTTTTACAGTAGTTCAAAACTATCCCCAGCGGCATGAATTGAGAATTGCAATACTTGATACCGGTAGAGGCATTTATAAATCGTTAGTGGAGAATCAAATTTACGCTCATCTATCACCTTCACAAGCACTTGAATATTGCATTAAAGAGAACGTTACAAATGGTCGCGGTGTAGGTAGAGGGCTTTATGATACAACTCGTTTTATACAAGAGAATAAAGGTGATTTTAAAATTTATTCCGGAAATAATTGTTTAACAATAGATTATTTTGGGAATATTACAGTTTATCCAAGTTATTTTTGGCAAGGGACATTAATATATGCGCGGATCAATACGAATATAATAGTTGACCCCATACGCGTTTTTGGTAACAACATACCAACAACTGTATTAGAGGTCGACGATTGCATAGATAATCTTTGGTAGAAGGAGGGATAAAATGCTTATAAGGTTTTGCGAAATTGGTGAATCATTTGGTACTCGGCCATTAGGTGATCAAATTAGAGAAAGCATGATTATTCCCAATTTAGACACAACAGGAAATGTAAAACTAATTTTTGATTTCAAGGACGTTGATGTAGTCTCACATTCTTTCGCTGATCAATGCTTTGGTAAACTTGTCGAGATGTTTGGATTAGAATTTATTAAAACCCGAACAACGTTTCGCAATGCGAACCCATTTGTCTCGAAAGTTATTAAAAGTGCAATAAACAATCGTATTGCACACAAGTAGGAGATGTTTATTAATTGATATTTTCCAATTCTAAGTGAGCTTCTACTAGGGAACGTAGTAGAAGCTCACTTTATTTCAGCCGCACCCTCCGGGGTGCGGTTTTTCTATTTACACCACTTGCCCATTGCAAACATTTGTTCTATAATCATACCAAATAAATGTTCGAGGTTGGGTATGGAGAATAAACATAAAATACCTGTAGGTGTGACAGCCTACCACGATCCAGACGGTAAAGTAAAACCCCTCTGCCTGCATTGGACAGACGGGCGTAAGTATATGGTTGACCGGGTCTTAGATGTCCGCGTGGCAGCATCTTTGAAAGCTGGCGGTCAAGGACTACGGTACACATGCAGAATTGCGAATAAACAGGTTTACCTGTTCTGCGACGATGGTAAATGGTTTATAGAGAAGTAACCCCGTCCTTTATACTGTGTAGACTTTTTATATTGTCCATTCCGTGTAATATAATAAGGAAGCTTTTTTTTAAGAAATAAGAATCAGTAAAAAACGCTGAAGCCTTTTAAGTTAGTAACCTGTTAGTGACAAAATGCCCGTTAACCCTTGTATCTCAAGGGTATTCGATTCTCCAAACGT